>CAMJES010000064.1 GCA_946404705.1 uncultured Ruminococcus sp.
TGAGATAGTTGTTCTTGAATACATCGTAAACCTCGGCAGGCTGAAGCTCCTTGTGAGCGTGGTCGGAAACGCTCTTAACGTGATATCCGAACGCTTCGCGCATTTTCGGCGGCATATTGATACCGAAGTTCTGCTCCATAAGATAGCCAATGCCGCCCTTGCCCGACTGGCTGTTGATACGGATAACATCGCCTTCGTACTCTCTGCCGACGTCCTTCGGGTCGATAGCGAGGTAGGGAACGTTCCAATGCGGCGGATTTTTCTCTTCACGCCACTTGAGTCCCTTTGCGATAGCGTCCTGATGTGAACCGGAGAATGCTGCGAAAACCAGCGAACCGCTGTACGGCTGACGCTCGTAAACGTGCATACGGGTCATTTTCTCGTAAACCTCGGTGATCTCGGGAATGTTTGAGAAGTCAAGCTCGGGGTCAACGCCGTGGGAGAACATATTCATTGCAACGGTGATGATGTCAACGTTGCCCGTGCGTTCGCCGTTGCCGAAGAGCGTACCCTCAACTCTGTCTGCGCCTGCGAGCAGTCCAAGCTCGGTATCTGCAACAGCGCATCCTCTGTCGTTGTGTGGATGGAGCGAAACGATAACATTTTCGCGGCAGTTGAGGTGCTTGCACATATATTCTATCTGCGAAGCGTAAACGTGCGGCATACTCTCCTCAACGGTAACGGGGAGGTTCATAATTACCTTATCGTCTGCTGTCGGCTGCCATACGTCAATTACAGCGTTGCAAATTTCAAGGGCGAACTCGGGTTCTGTTCCCGTGAAGCTTTCGGGGGAATATTCAAAGCGGAAGTTTCCCTCGGTCTTGCTGCGGTATTCCTTGCAGAGCTTTGCGCCTTCGACGGCTATCTTGATAATATCCTCCTTGGACTTCTTGAAAACCTGTTCACGCTGTGCAACGGAGGTCGAATTGTAAAGATGAACGATAGCGTTTTTGCAGCCTTTGAGTGCTTCAAAGGTCTTGGCAATGATATGCTCTCTCGACTGTGTGAGGACTTGAATAGTTACATCATCGGGGATAAGATCCTGCTCGATAAGTGTGCGGCAGAATTCGTATTCGGTTTCGGAAGCGGCAGGGAAGCCGATCTCGATCTCCTTGAAGCCGACTTTGATAAGGTGCTTCCAGAATGTGAGCTTTTCTTCGAGCGACATAGGTATGATAAGCGCCTGATTGCCGTCACGAAGGTCAACGGAACACCAAACGGGAGCTTTGTCAACGTAATCTTTCCTTACCCAGTCAAAGCAAGGCTCGGGGGGCATAAAATATCTTCTGGAGTAATTTTCAAAATTTTTCATAGCGATTTTCCTTTCCATTTTTTGCGGGAGGAACAGTGTTCTGTCGGGTGTCCGTTTTGCTTTCGGCTTGTGACTTACGGCTCAAAGGCTTGCTTGTGGCAGGCTTTTTGTGGTGCTTCTGCTTGTGGCAGGAGCTTTTTTCGGACAAAATAAAAAAGCTTTCATCTCAAATAAGAGATGAAAGCTGTAAACTTCCACGGTACCACTCTTGTTCGGATCAAACGATCCGCCCTCACCGCATCTCAATCAAATGATATCCAATGCGTATCTCTGTAACGGGAGAACCCGATTCCACCTACTGAAAATTTCGGCGAACAGCTCAGGGACGAGTTATAACCAAACCGCAACGCTGCTTTTCACCGACACAGCAGCTCTCTGAAGATAACGAAAAGGTCTTTTTTCCCATCATCGCTTTTCTGAATATAGTTAGATTATAGCACCAATTTTATCCTTTGTCAAGCGGTTTTTTGATTTTATTGAAAATTTATTTTTTTTCTGTATTTTATTGGTGTTTGGTATTACAATGATATATGATAACAGCGCATTTGCTCTTGTACAGAATATATACAAAAATGGTACAAACATAATTTAAGTTTTATTAACCTTTTTGTAAAATATTAATAAACCAAAACCGTAAATTTTGGAAAATATTAATAGCTGTTAAATATTGACAAATATGTTAAAAAATTGTATTATTATAAAGGGAGAGAAATTTTTTTTGCCGGCATAATTAAACATATACTGACAAATTTCGGGGAAGATCGAAACTTGAAGAATTAACGATATTTCGTTGTTTTTTACGGTTTTAATCGGTTTTTCACCTTTTTTATAAAGGCGAATAAAAAAAGAGTTTTTACCGATTTAAGAATAAATAATGTCGAGTATTGCGATAAAAAGTTTCGGATGCTTGATATATTTCGACACATTTTCTTAAAATTTAATGGTAAAATATGGAAGAAGAAAATTTAGGAGGTATAATTATGTCAGCAAATGTTAAAATTCTTATTGCCGATAATTCAGCAGATTTCAGCAAAAAAATGGTGGGAGCGCTCAGTTCAAAAGGATATTGCGTGACCGAATGTGAAAGTGACGGAAGCGCGGTTCTGAACGGTATACGTTCGGTGCAGCCCGATATCGTGATCTGTGACGCCCTTATGCCTGCGGCGGACGCGCTGGAGGTGATCCACAGGACTGAACTGAACTCGGTAAAGAAGCCGTTCTTCGTTGTTACGACGCCTTGCCGCAACTTTTATATTGAAAAACAGGTCATGAGCAGAAAGAACGCTTATGTTCTCATAAAGCCGTTTGAAATGGAAACTATGCTCAGCTTTGTGGAACATATAACTCCGTCATCTATCGCAGATTTTGAAGATGACGCCGATCAGGCGCATATGGAGGTCGTTGTCACCGATATTATCCACACAATCGGAATTCCTGCGCATATCAAGGGTTATCATTACCTGCGTGAGGCAATAATGCTCTCGATAAACGATTCCGAGATGCTTGAAAGCGTTACAAAGCTTTTGTATCCGACTATCGCGCGCAAGTTCGATACATCTCCGTCCCGAGTTGAACGAGCTATACGCCACGCTATCGAAACCGCTTGGGACAGGGGCGATGTTGACGTACTTACGAAAATGTTCGGCTACACTATCAACGGCGGAAAGGGAAAGCCGACCAACTCAGAGTTTATTGCGCTGATAACGGATAATCTCCGCCTTCGTTTCCGCATCTCCGCAAAGGGTTCCTGCGGTTCAAAGAAAACTCCCGAGGCTGCAACTGCATAAATATATATAAATGTATATAAATAAAAAGGGTATTGAGTTTTTGGCTCAGTACCCTTTTTTATGTTAATAATTAAGCTTATACTGCGTGATCTTGAAGCTGCAGTCCTTGGTGTTGACTTCGAGCGTAAAATCTCCGCCGTCAATGAATTCGATAAACCTGCCGTTTTCGTCAAAGCGTTCGGCTTTGGTGTTGTATGTGATCTTACCGGCTTTTTCATCGTAATTATATCCCGTGATGGTGATATCGCCGATATAGGATATACCTGCATCGCCGACGATCGTGCAGAGTTTTCCGTCTATATCGCGGTATTTCTGCGGAGCGTTGATAAACATTTCATCGGTGGTTTTAGCGTCAAAGTATTTTTTCACAAAGCTTTCCAGTTCTGACTTTGTGGAGAACCTCGGGTCGTCAACATAGAAAAAGTAGCTGCTGCTTGTATCCGAGTTGAGAGAATCGACCACGACATAGTTATCATAGTCGCTTACGTTAAGGCTGGTCGTGGTGAAATATCTTGCGATATCATCTGCCACAGCCTTTGCGGCATAGCCGTAATAAAGCTTATCGGTATCAAAATCCGAGGATTGTTTTCTCTTTGTGAGGGTCATATCGTCTGTATTGAGATCATAGACTTCAAGCTCGACCTCCGCCGAGCCGTCCTCTGCGAATTTCACCTCCGGAACGGGCATAAATACGGTTCCTTCCGTGCGCAGGAGAGTAAACTCCGGTATGAAGTCCATTTTTTCGCCCGAGATATCATAAACCTCAATTTCCTTAAAAGCGTTGTCCTTGACCGAATAAAAGCGCTTTACCGTATAGGGAAGCTCCTCTTCGGTATCGAAATTGTCAAGGTAGAATGTGAACTGGATTATATCGGGAACAATGCTGTCATCGGCGGTGTTCTTCAGAACGGTGCAGACACTTGAAGCGTCATCCTGAGAAAACGGCACGTTAAGGACATAGTTTTCCGGAGCGGTAAGAGTGAATTCCGAGTAATTGAACGCATTGTCCTCGGTGATGATGTTGAAAGATGATCCGTTATCCTGATTTGAAACGGTGATCATATAGTTGTTTTCGCCGTCGCTGACGGAGAATGTATAGGAAGAAAACGTATCGGGATCGTATTCATAAGAGCTTGCGGTCGCGCCGACTATCATTTTTTGCGGCGAAGCGTCCGAGGAATTTGCCGTTGTTTCGGCGGCGGTTTCACCGGTGATGCTTTCGATCTCGCTGCTTCCCGTTTTTCCGCAGGAACAAAGTACAACAGCCGTCGCCAACAACGATGTCAGGAGAACAGTTAGCTTTTTACTGATGTATTTCATGTGGGATTTCCTTTCAGATTAGGGCAGATTTTCATTGCACCTACTATATTATACCAGTTTATTCCGTGAAATACAATTACATTTCAGTTACAGTTATATTACTCTTTACGAAAAAAACTGTAACCGAAAGCGTTTTTGCGGCTTATCGGTTAACAAACGGTGAACTAAAAATCCGCCCCGTTTATGGTCGGGACGGATGTTGTGTAAATTTGTGTTTTTCTCCGGAAGCTTTATATGCTGATTATAAAGTTTATCGTTCCGAACGAGAAGCAGACGGGGATAACGTGAGAATTCTTTATGGTCGCAAGGTTGATATCGTCATAGACGATCTGCGTAGAAAGATTTATCTCCAGTCCTGTTTCGTTGGAAAGATTAACAGCGAACAATCCATTGTGAAGATTAAGGAACTCGTTGATGCAGTCACGGGTGTAGTCATCGTTTTCGGTGAGATGTTCGCCTGAAAAGCGCGATGCGAACTCAATAAGAGTATCGTCATCGGCGTCAATAAGCGTAAGAGCCTTTATTCCGCCGCTGATCTCCTGACCCAAACAGCTTTTTGATATCTTGTCGTAAAGCTCCTCTGCGTTGAGCGGAGCAAAATCTGCGCCTATAAAACGCACAAGATTTTTGAAAAGCAGGACGATATATCCGTTAAGGTAGGATGAATTATCCGCATTGTCAAATTTATAGAATTTATCTATAAGAGGACGGAAATCACCAAGGTCGGAAGCGCCCAGTTCTTCATCGGAGATGCCCATTTCGGTCTTGTAGCTGTTGAGGGCGCTTTCAAACTGGGAGTTTGTCATAACGCCGTCGTTTACAAGCGTTTGACCGAGGAGAAGATGTGCGCTCGGCTGTGTTTTGAGCAGACTTTCTATCTGTTCGTTGGTAGCGTAACCCATATCCACCATAAGTTCGCCGATACGCTTGTCGACCCTCTGCTGTTCGGCGTGAACTTTATCGACCTGCGCTGCAGTCATGATGCCTGCATTGATGGCAAGAACGCCGAGTCTGAGCTTTGTCTCGGAAAGCCTTCCGAGGGCGTCGGAGAGCTTTTCCGGAGAAACAAGTCCTCTGTTAAGAAGATAGTTTCCGAAAAATTGCGTAAACACAGTAAACCTACCCCCTTACATGATCTTTTTTATGATTTTTTCAACAGCGCTTTTCTCGACAGGTTTCTGGATAAAGTCAAAAGCGCCGCATTCGATAGCTGTCTTGAGATTTCCCTGAGTACCGACAGAAGAAGCCATAACGACTTTAGCGGCAGGATTGAGGGACATTATGTCTTTGAGTGCGTCAATTCCCGATTTTTCGGGCATAACTATGTCCATGAACGACAAGTCGGGGAGAACTTCCGCATATTTTCTGACGGCGGCGTCACCGTTTGCGGCAACAAAGATCTCAAAATCTCCAATCTCGGAAAGTATTTTGGAAAGCTGTTTTCTGACAAGTGCTGAGTCATCGCAGATAAGTATTTTGAGCGGTTTTGTATTTTCGGACATCTGTACGCCTCCTTATTCATTATTTTAGAAAATTATAGCATATACCGCCATTTTTTTCAAGAGGATTTATAAATATTTATTCTTCAATCTTGTTGTGCATTATTCACAAAAAATAATTGTCGAATTATGTAAAAAGTGTTAATTAAGTTATAAAAATTCACATAAATAGTGATGATTGCTTTTGGAGCGCACTTCATATTGACAAAATATGTCCAATAATGTATAATAGAGTAAATAAAAGATATATACAGCAATTAAGAAAAAAACTTTTTCTTAAATATTCAGCAGTCGATCAGCTTATAGCTTTATTTATCCGGCAGCATTGTGTTTCCGGAATACTCAGAAAGGAATGTATAGGATATGGAAAAGAATTTTGACGCTTTTTTTGATAAATTGAAGCGCGTCGGGGTGAATACGGATAAAACGATAGACCGTTTCGGCGGACTTACCGAGTTGTATGTGAAATTCCTCGTTGAGTTTGCGGATACGGAGCGTTTCAGCGAGATATACGGCTTGTTTGCCAAGGGCGATCATGCGCAGGCGGAAATGTGTGCGCACAAGCTCAAAGGCGTTCTCGGCAATCTCGGTATGGAGGAGCTTTTCGCGGAGTCCGAGATCGTTATGAAGGATATAAGGTCGGGAAATTTCGCCGCTGCCGAGAAAAGACTTCGCGAAATGGAGCCGAAGGTCATTGAAATCCAGCGTGTGATAAAAGAAACTCCGCATGAATAATACTAAACACCAATAAAATACAGGAAAAAATCTGCGCCGAAATCCTATATAAAACTGTTTTCAACAGTTACGAGATTGTCGGCTTGATTTTTTCCAAATTTTAAATGGTGTTTAGTATAAAAATATAACTTCCTGCAGCAAAAAACTGCAGGAAGTTTTGGTTTATATGGTTCTCGGCTTCTTTTCGCCCTGCCTTGCAGAGCGCGCGATTATGAGTATCCCGAGTCCAAGGAACATCATCATTGCGCTTATCTGATAGGCGTTTTCCGAAACTGCTGCGGCGATACCTGCGGCAGTTTCTTTTTTTAATCCGCTTAAGTTCCCGAACAAGCCAAGCTGCATCGAGAACATAAATGTGAACAGCGCCGCGGTAAAGCCTGCGAGAAATATCGGAGTGCCGCAGTAGTTCATTGATCTGTGCGTATTTTTGTTTATTATCGCAATTGCGGCGATGACTGCGGCGGAAAAAAGAAGCTCCGAAAGCACTATCGGCGCGGAAAGAAAGGCGCGGACAGCTTTGAGTATCTCTCCGCTCCTGCCCTGTTCAAGATTTGAAGCCGCAAGGCAGGCAAGAGCGTCTTTGGAAAGCTCTATCTGATCATACGCAAGCTCAATGTCGCTTTGCGAAAGGGTAACGCCTGTGTTTGTGTTTATGACGGAGATATTTTCTCCGAGCAAGGATTTTATTCTTTCGGGAGTGACTTCCTCGGGCTTCTTTCCGCTGCGGATATAGGACGCATATTCAGCCGCCGTGCTGCCGATGAATTCCTTTACGGTCGAGCGGTCATAAATGCGGCGGATATTGCTCTCGTCAACGCCCGAACCCTCGGTCATTATGGCTATTGCCTCGCCTACGGTCGAATCTTCGGGCAGCGCTTCGCCCTCGTATTCGGTTATTTGAAGCTCCTTTGCAGGTATGCTGAGGATATCCATGCTCCTGACCGCTTTTGCAGCGTTGTTTTCATCCGTTGCGGCTCGTCCGATGCTGCTGCCGAAGAAAAGTATCATCGCGGCGAAAAGCAGCGCCGACAAAACGGTCGATACCGCGCCTTTTGCAAGCTGTCTGCCGGCTTTTTTGCGCACAGGTTTGTTTTCCCGTGACGTCATGCTTATCGAACGGACAGCCGCCGCTGCCGGAGCGGTGAGAGGTTCATCGCCGGCAAAGAGCGTCTGACTGACCATTATCGGTTTTGCAGGAGGTTCCGTTTCTTTTATTTCGTCTGAGTCGTTCTCCGGTTCAAGTGGACAGCCGCAGCTTATGCAGTAGGTAAGTTTTGTTCCGTAAGTTTTTCCGCACTTGGGGCATATCATTCATATCATCCTTTTTACATTAATTTCCTATATTTAGAATTATATACCAAATATTACCAAAAGTCAATAAAAATTTATCGACATTATCCGAGTATATTCAAGCTCGAAAACTTTTATAAAAGCTATTGAGATTTTGCGGAAAATAATATATAATAGGTTATATTAATTATCAGCGAGGTGCAAAATGGCAAAACTTATTTCTGCCGAAGAGCTTCGCAGCTTAGACTGCGAAGAATATAATATTATAGATATTCGCGACGAATATTCCTATTCGTTCGGACATATTGACAATGCAAGGCTTGTTTCTCCGAAGCTTTCGGACAGCACTCTTATGGACGAGCTTTCCGCTTTGAGCGGCAAAAAGCTCATCGTTTGCGGCAGCGGCGGAATAATGGGCGGAGAGTTCGCAGACAGATTATGTTCGCTCGGCTTTGACGCGATCAATCTGGACGGCGGATATATCGACTGGCTGCGTACAACGCTTGAAACGGGCGAATCCAAAGCCGATGAAGCCGAACGCAGCATACGCAAAAAATTCCACAGCTGTATTCTCAGCAAGTTCACAAAGGCGCTCAACGAATATCAGCTTATAAACGAGGGTGACAAGATAGCGGTCTGCATATCGGGCGGCAAGGATTCAATGCTTATGGCGAAGCTTTTTCAGGAGATAAAGCGCCACAACAAAATGGAATTCGAGGTCGTATTCCTGCTTATGGATCCGGGTTACAGTCCTGCGAACCGCAGGATAATCGAAAAGAATGCAGAGCTGCTCGATATTCCGCTGACGATATTTGAAACGGATATATTCTCGTCCGTTTTCAATGTGAGGACAAATCCGTGTTATCTTTGTGCGAGAATGCGGCGAGGAAACCTCTATGCGAAGGCGAAGGAGCTTGGCTGCAACAAAATCGCGCTTGGCCATCATTTTGACGATGTTATCGAAACCATTCTTATGGGAATGATATACGGCGGACAGGTTCAGACGATGATGCCGAAGCTGCACAGCGCGAACTTCCCCGGAATGGAGCTTATCCGCCCGATGTATTTTGTCCGTGAGGAGGATGTCAAGCGCTGGCGCGACTACAACGGGCTGCATTTTATCCAATGCGCCTGCAAGTTCACCGATCAGGCGGCTTCCGAGAACGACAACGAGCATACCTCAAAGCGGCAGGAGATAAAGCAGCTCATCGCGCGGCTTTCAAAGATAAATCCGCAGATAGAAATGAACATTTTCCGCAGCGTTGAGGGCGTAAATCTCAAAACCTTGCCTTCATATAAAGACCTTGACGGAAATCTGCATCATTTCCTTGATGAATATGAAAAATATTAATTAAGGCTATGTCACAACATTTAGAAAGCTTTCCCGCTATAATGATAAATCCAAATTTGTTTAAGTGTGGAGAGTGGAGTTAAGCCAATCAACAATTTCAAACTCTAAATTCATATAACTTGCAATTTATCAAGTATTTGTTGTGAAAAAAACAAAAAATTGTCCGCCCGACAAAATAATGTCGGGCGGATATGGAATCCGCCCCTACATTTTTGACATACATCGTTGCGGCGGAATACACTTCGCTTTGCTCGTATATTCCACCGCAAGG
>CAMJES010000065.1 GCA_946404705.1 uncultured Ruminococcus sp.
AGCATCACAGTCGGGATCCTCATCGGCAGCTTTCCATACGCTCTCCAATGAATCCCACATACTTGCCTTATACGGACAGAACACTATCTCCGGTCTTACCTTTATATCAGCCCTTAGGCTGTTCTCTGCCTTGATGATCATTTTATCCAAGACTTTCTGTGCCTTGTTTCCGTTGCAATCAGCGGAAATGCTCTCAGCAACTTCATAAACAGCCTCGCAGTATTCCTCAAGATAACCGACAGTAACAAAACCCTCGCCCTCGGAAGCCTCAATGCTTGTACCTATCTGTATAGCTGTGTTCTGGCAGTCCTCAGGAAGCGCCCGTGCATTCTTAAAATCTTTCTTTTCTATCATTTTTTTATGCTGCTGTGCGCCTCATACAATGTCTTGAAAATTTCAAGAATGCTGTTTTTCAAAAACTTTCTCATATTGACTGCTCCCAACAAATACTTTTTTGACAGTAAATCTATCTGAATTTTCCAAACAAATTCATTAATAAATTATAAAAATACATATAATATATCATATTAGCGCAAGTCTTGTAAACATATATATCGTCACAGCTTTCCCAAAGTTAATACTATGTGCATTTTTGCCAACGCCAAAACGAGCAGCAAAATTTTGTTGATTTTTTACAATCAAGCTTCTGCAGATTTATACACAGTAGCCTAATACTAATCTGCGTGTTCCTTTATGAAACCGATTTTGTCCCCACAAAATCAATGTTTGCAAAAAATAAGACAATACCGCACAAAAGATTGTATGCGTATTGCCTGTCAAATAATCAGTCAGCAAAAATTACCGCTTATATTTTTTTATACGAAGATAATAATATTAATGCAAACCCCAAAACACAGCGAACAGAAAAAACTTTATCCTAAAAAAGCTTTTCAGCGGAAAAACTCCTTACGGACAGCTTTAAAAAGGAAAAAGAAAAGCTGTCCGCAAAAAATTTAAGGAGAATAAAACAATGAAAGACACAATGACACAGCAGGGCAGAGAAACCCTCGAAAAGTTCAAGATGGAAGCCGCTAACGAAGTTGGCGTAAACCTCAGAAACGGCTACAACGGCGACCTTACAGCCCGTGAAGTAGGCTCCGTAGGCGGTCAGATGGTCAAGAAAATGATCGACGCTTACAAGGCAGGTTTTAAGTCATAACCTGACAAGCCTAAACAAAGCAGACAGCATAGCTGAAAAGCTAAAAAATGCTGCTTAACAGCTCCGCTCCCGAAGCAATTTTCGGGAGCGGAGCTTTTTGTTTTGCCCCAAAGCAAAACCGCTTCCGTTATGCGGCGGAAGCGGTTTTTGGTGATCGGTTTTACTGTTTTTTCTTCACCGGTATCCAGATCGCGCTGTGATAATCCGAATCGGTCTCAAATGGAATTATATTTTGGAACCGCTGGTTAATCAGCGGTTTCTTAAATTTGAAATAACTCCCAACTCCACACTCCACTCTCCAAACTCCAAACTTCTAAAAATTCCACTTTCAACTTTCCACATTTCAAATTCAAAGGAAAGCTTCAGCTTTTTCAAAACATAGAATCAATCATCACTTTCATCATAAAGCAGCTCTTCCGGAATGTCATATTCATAAGCCACGCCGCCCTCTTCTGCGATAAGCTTGGCTAAATCTTCAACAACGAGGAAGTTTTTATCCTCAAAAGGATAGATAAGCGGCTTTTTCAGAATAAACAGCACCGTATCAACGATAAGGAATATAAAGCCTGCGTAAGCGGCAATCATAAATATAAACACACTTGCAAAAAAACCTATGATAAGACCAAGCGTTTTAAACATCTTTTTATATAAAAACTCGGCGTGGAACGCTCCGTGGATAAATCCTGCCCCGAACACCGGCGCAAACACGATGTTTGAAAATCCCTTTTGTCCGCTTTTCAGCGCATAAATAAACAGCATGACCGTAAGCACCCAGCCGAGCATCATTGTCGCCGTTCTTACACCGTTCGTAAGGTTATAACTCCTGCGGATAGACTTAGGCAGATTTTGTACATCAGATTTTTTCATTTTTATTTCCTCCATATTTATACATTTTTTACCGTTTCCGTTACAGTTTTGCCGCCGCTTATATAATGCTCATAAATTCAAATCCCCCCAAAAGAATTTAAATAACATTGTTACTTATTTGTTATTAAAAAAGAGCATTTTCTGCTCAATTTTATTTTAAAAGTGAAAGAATTCCGTTTTTGAAGACCATGACCGTTGTAACGAGCCGCTGCGTTACGATAAGGTCATCCGGTTCTTCGGCAATTATCTTGATAATGGAATAGACCATTATCGGCGCAAGACATCTGCTGATATATTCGCTTGTTGCCGCAGGAAGCTCGCCTTTTCCCGAAACGACCTTGCGCGCCATTTCAATTATCTGACAGCCGAACTCGTCTGCGATAGAATCAAGATATCCTTTTATAACGGGATTGCTCATATTGTTATATAAAATATGATAAAGCTTGCGGTTTGCGGAAAAGAACTTCTGAAAATCGTCAAACGCCGTAAAATCATCGTTGAGTACCTTGTCATAATCAATGGAAATGGAGCTGACGATATTAAATATCGGGAGCATTACATTAAACAGCAGGTCTTCTTTATTGTCAAAAAAGCAGTAAACCGCACCGGTTGTAACTCCTGCCATACTGCAGATATGCCGCAGAGAAGCCTTTTCGTAGCCGCACTCATAAAATTCTTCCGCAGCTGCCGATAATATTGCTTCTTTTGTTTCCTCGGAATCAGCACCTTTTCTTTTTGTCATTTTCAAATCCTCGGTTCAACGGTATCAATTTAAATAACAATGTTATTATAACACTCACATCAATGCTTGTCAAGAGTTTTTTATATTTATCTGCGGTTTTCAAGGAAAAATTTTTAAGGCAACACCGCGCGCAATCTTTGTGCGGTACTGCCTTAAAAAATATCATGACCACCGTATTAAAATGTAGGAACGGGTCGCCCGCCCCGTTTAATTTGAGTATCGGTAACATCGGGACGGGAAACCCGTCCCCTACAACAGCTTGTTGGTAATTGACATACCGTGCATATTTTCCCGATAAAACTTTAAAAATCAACATATCTCCCGAAATTATCCATATCGTTCTGCAGAGCTTCAAGGAAACGGCTGACATGATAACCGTCCGTTGCCGCGTGGTGGCAGGTCAGCGACAGCGGCATAAGAAGCCTTTCGCCATCCTCGAAAAACTTTCCTGCTTCGACCGAGGGAAAATAATACGGCTTGTTTTCATAGCTGTGTACCGCAAAATGCGTAAAGCTCACCCACGGCAGGCAGGAAACCGTGTATGAATTCGGCGGCGGCGGAGTTGACGGCTGACACAAAACGCCGTGATTTTCCCCGAAGCTGCGCTGATTTTCAAGATAGCTGCGATAAAACTCGCCGAAATCCTCATTATACTCCGTCCACATAAGCGAAAAAGTCTTGTCATCGTCATGGAAATGCGCATAAAGCGGCGTAAGCGTATCGAAAAAGCCGAGCTTTCCGTCCTGCTCCGCCATTTTGAATTCTGTCATACTATTGAGATTTTTTGTAACGAGCCATAAATAGCATGGGAAAAACTTTATCCCCTTTTCTTTAGTGTATACTTTCAAGGCGGTAATGTCCATATTCACCGTAAGGGAATACCCCGTGGGTGCCATTTTGGAAAAGTAGTAAAAAACCTGACCTCTCGGGAGGCTGTTTAGATCAATCGGTGTAAATTTCATTCTATCGGCTCCTTTATAAGCGCCGTGCGGTTTTGCACGGCGGCCTCGTTTTTTCCATTGTAGCACATATAATGCGCCGAAAAAATAAACGAACCGTAGAGTTGAAAACAGATCGGCGCAAAACCGCCGATATGAAATTTTGATCATTTATATGTTTATTACGTCGAAGTTATAAACATATATAAATTACATATTATAAATATTTGCCATAATGTGATATAATGTATGTAGTTTGATAAGATTTTGAGTTTTATTGGCGAAATTTTTGGGCAAATTCAACGTAAAACTGTGCGATAGCTTCATAGCAGCGCTGCATTTCTTTGGTAATGTATTTCTTGTTGTTCATAATAAGATGAACATAATGCCTCATAGGCATATCTTCAACAGGTTTAAAGATCAACTCGTTTTCGTAATAGCTGTTCCATGTAAGCTGCGGCGCAAAAGCTATTCCGAAATCCTTTTTAATCAATTCGATCATTATAGAAGGAGATTCGACATACGTTGTGATGTTTTGCTTGAAATCGGCTATCGAACAGAAATGCGATACCGTTCGGGTCAATTTGTCCGATTGATTAAGGCTGATAAAATCACACTCTTTGATATCTTTCATAAAGATCTCTTCCTTTGAAGCAAGAAAGTGATCCCGTGACATTATTATCCCGATAGGCTCTTCCACAACCGCCTTTGATATTCCGCCGCAGTCTGGACAGATATCGGAACATACCTTCAGATCCCAGTTGTCGCAAAATCCCTGATAAAAATGGGGGAGCGACCACGGGTAATGCTTGCGCATTTTTTCGGCTATCTCAAGAATGATAAGCGAGGTCGATTCAACCAGAATATTTATATCTATTTTCTGTGTGCCGATGTATTCTCCGATTTCCTTTGAAGCGCTGTCTAAAGCGGCAGCTATCTCATCGCAGTATTTAAGAAAAATCTTTCCTGCGCCGTTGAGTTCTATTCTTCTTCCCCGTCTTTCAAAAAGTGGCGTTCCAAGTTCGGCTTCAAGGCGTTTCAAAGTCTGACTTAACGACGGCTGCGCGATAAAAAGCAATTCTGCCGCCTTGGAAATGCTTTCCGTCCGTGCAATCACTCTGAACTGTTTTATCTGATTAAGCTCCATAATAAAAAAGACCACCTTTTCCGGTTTTTCGGCAGCAAAAACAATCCGCCGCCGGCTAATACTAAACACCAATAAAAAGCGGAAAAAATCTGCGCCGAAATCCTATATATTCGAGATTGTCGGCTTGATTTTTTCATATTTTAAATGGTGTTTAGTATAAACAATACAAACATATTTATCACTTGCAACCTATATGATTATATCATATATAAATTATAAATTCAATAGGCATACACAGGAGGTAAAAAATGAACAAAAAATATGCAAACTGGGGTTAAAAATTTCGGCGTCCGTGCTCGCTGTACAATTTATAGTGTTCACTTTTCTGTTTATTTTTATAAGCAGTTCCGTTTCGTCAACAACTCATGATGAAGCAGTAAACAATATGCAGACCGCAGCTCTCGACCGTTCGGAGATCATTAATAACTATATAAAATCCACCGAGGACACGCTTACCGCATATCTCAAAGCCGAGCAGATATATGATCTTCTCCGCGACCCGTCCAATGACGAATATGTCGCAGCCGCACAGGCCTACACGGAAAAATTCAGCAAGGATCTGACAAATCTTGAGGGTATATACGCCAGCAGCTGGGATACAAAAATGCTCACCCACACCAACCCGAACGTTGTCGGCAAGATCACACGCCCCGATGAGGACAGGCGCAAGCAGCTGCACGATGCTATTCTTGCAACAGACGGCGTTTATAACACAGGCATACTCATTTCGCCTGCCAGCGGACAGCAGATAATTTCAATGTACAAGGCAGTCAGAGAAGATGACGGAAGCCATATTGGTCTTGGCGGAATCGGCATTTTCACAAGCGGCCTTGTCGATAAGCTGAACGCTCTGCCGCTTGACGGTTTATCTCAGGCGCAGTATTATCTTGTCAACGTAAATACCGGCGAATATATCTTCCATCCGGACGCCGAAAAGATCACGACCGTTGCCGAGGAAAAATTCGTCACAGATATAATCGAACAGGTTAAAAACAGCAGCGAAGAGGTCTGCAGCTCGCTCAATTACAAGGATGAAAGCGGCTGCAAAAATATTGCAGCATTCAACAGCATAGGCGATTACGGCTGGGTGTTTATTTTATCCGACACCGCCTCCGAGGTTCTTTCTTCTGCAAAAACTCTGAGGATCGAATTGGGGATAATATGCTTTATAAGTGCGATAGTTCTTACAATAGCTGCATATTTGGTTGTCAGCAGAATGATATCGCCCTTGAAGAATGTTGAAAATGCCATTGACGATCTTGGAAATATACAGCTTAACGCAGCAAACGAAATTGAGAAATATATATACAGAAAAGACGAAATAGGAAATATCGCAAATGCAGTTAATCAATTGTGCATATCGCTGAAAAATGCGACCGCCGATATCGGACGCATCCTCGGCGAAATGGCTGACGAAAATTTTGCTGTTGATGTCGAAGAAAACAGAAATTATTACATAGGCGATTTTGAAGTCCTTGCGCAGAATCTTGAAGCTATCAAAGCCAAGCTGTCGACTGTTATGACAAATATATACTCTGCGGCGGAACAGGTAAATTCCGGTTCGATTCAGGTAGCTTCGGGGGCGCAGATGTTATCGCAGGGAACGGTTGAGCAGACGGCTTCCATTGATATGCTTGCAAATAATCTTGAAGCGATAGAAGAACAGGTAAAGGCAAATTCCGAAAACTGCACCGAAGCGCACAAGCTTATGAATAATACATCCTCTTATCTTGATGAAGTCAATGAAAAAATGACAAGCCTTACAGAGGCTATGACAAACATCAACAATACCTCGGATAAGATAAGCAATATCATCAAAACCATTGAAGATATCGCATTCCAGACAAATATTCTTGCTCTTAATGCGGCAGTCGAAGCGGCACGAGCAGGAGAAGCAGGAAAAGGCTTCGCAGTTGTTGCGGACGAAGTAAGAAATCTTGCCGCAAAATCCGCAGAAGCGGTCAGCGATACAGCCAAGCTTATCGGAAGCTCTGTTGACGCCGCCAACAACGGCACGGCTATAACCGAACAAACCGCAAATTCCGTAAAAACATTGGAAGAATACGCACTTGCATTGAAAAAGATCGTTGATAACATTACCGAATCGGGAAGCAGACAGACCGAAATGGTAGAAAAGATACATGAAGATATCAACAAGATATCCGCAGTCGTTCAGTCCAACTCTGCAACAGCCGAAGAAAGCGCAGCCGCTTCCGAAGAGCTTTCGGGACAGGCAGGTATGCTCAAAGATCTTATCGGAAAATTCAATCTTAAATAAAAAACATGAAAGGTCATACCGTTTAAAGCTTGGGGATACGTTTCCCTTATGCGGTATGACCTTTACTCGTTTAATTAAGCACCTTATTTTTTCTCATTCATTTTCTCCTCTATTTTTTCCTTGACCTTTTCGCCCATTTCATTCAGTTTTGCAAAGCCCTCACTTTCGGACAGCTTCTCAAAATATGTTCTGAGGTGTTCGGACAGCGGCGTCTGTGACGCAAGGGCAAGCATAAAGCTGTATTTCTCCTTTCGCTCCTTTGCGGAACGGCGAATATGCAGCTTGAACTCCTCGTACTTGATAACGATCTCCTTTTCTTCGGAAAACCTTTTTATCTTTCCGACAACATTTAAGGAATAACACAGGTCGATAATAAATATACCGTAGAAAAATCCTATGCAGAACGAAAAAAGCAGGTTATGCGAAAACCAATCCAGCGCCGACAGAATATGCGGATGGATAAGGAAATAATACGCCGCCCCGAGCAGCGCCCAGAAGAACGAAAACAGCGGACAGATTATCCCTTTGTAGTTTCCGCGCATATCCGAATAATCCCAAAGCTTTATCCTCATATGCACAATAAAGATCTCTCCTGCGATAAATTCGATAAGCGTCATTGCCGCCGACATCACTATTATCAGCACGAGCTTTCTCACCGCAGCGTTATCTATATTTATGTATTTCTCTGCGCTTGCAAGCAAGTATAAGACCGTCAATCCGCAGCCGTAAAGCGGCAGATACGGTCCCGTGAGAAAACCGGGATTTATCCATACTCGCTCCTTGTTCGCAGGCGAAAAACGGCGGAATACGACCTCTATCCCCCAGCCTATCATACAGCCTGCCGCAAAAATAAATGCGATTATCACAAATTGATAGAATATTTCCATTTGCTCACCTTTTGACATAATATGCTTGACTTTATGCTTTTCCTTTCTTTTTGCAGGGCGAAGCCTTGCCTGCGGTTTCGCTGCCGCCGATTTCTTTTTTCTCCGATGTATCCTTTTTGACCGCAGCGTCCACTTTGTTTACATCATCACGAATAATGCGGTATAAAGCCGCCGCAACGGGTACGCCAAGCATCATTCCGAGAATGCCGAAAATTCCACCGCCGACTGTTACCGCAGCAAGCACCCATATACCCGGCAGACCGATAGATGTTCCGACAACTTTGGGATAGATAAGGTTGCCCTCGATCTGCTGAAGAACAACGATAAACACAAGGAACAGCAGCGCTTTTATCGGCGATTCGGTCAGTATCATAAACGCTCCCACGCCTGCGCCGATATATGCTCCTGCGATAGGGATAAGCGCGGTGAAAGCTGTGAGCGCGCCTATCATAAAGGCATAAGGGAAACGGAATATAAGCATTCCGACAGTACAAAGCGCCCCAAGAATTACGGCTTCTGTGCATTGTCCGACAATATAGCGGTGAAAGCAGTCGTTCAGAACGGAAACAATATATCCGAACTTATTGTTAAGCTTCACACTTGCGTAACGCTTCATAATGCGTTTCCATTGAGCGCCGAGTGTATCCTTTGCCATAAGCAGATAAACCGCAAAAATAATGCTCACGAACGCCGTGACAACTCCCGAGAATACGCTTGCAACGACCGAAACAACGCCGCCGACAACATTTCCGATACCGGACGTAAGCTTTTCGATAATAGAACTCATTTGCGATCTCAGATCTATCGAAGAAAGCGAAGCAATTATCTTTTCGGGCATAAAATCAAGCTGTTGTGCATAATCCAGAAATTTTTTGAACATAACGGGGAACTCCGCCGCTATCAGCGAAACACAGTCGCTGAGCTGAGGTATTACCAATCCGATAACAAGCGCAGCCACCGCAAGCACGGTCAAAAACGCTCCGAGCAAGCACACAGGACGCCTGCTCACGGCAAAAAATTTACCCTTTTTCTTGGGAAAATAATGCCGCTCGTAAAAGCTCATCGGGATATTTATCACATAAGCCACTACACAGCCGAGCAGCAGCGGCGCCGCCGCCCCAAGCACAGCCGACAGCAGAGCCGCGACATTTTTCCAATATGTGACCGCTATAAACAGCAGAAACAAGCTTACTCCGATCTTAAAACAGGTTTTCCATTCAATTTTCATTTTACACCTCTTATTTTTTACAATCCTGCGACAAGTTTTTTATCCGCAGCAGCAGAAGCCGTAAGACAGATATGCACCGATTAAGTGTATCTCCTTGTGATGTTGCGGTTATTGCACCTATTATATCAAACAGGGATTTTGTTGTCAATAGTTCTATGCAGCAGTTTTTTTACAGCTTGATTTACGGTTGATTTTGGGAAAGAGATATGGTATAATGTAGTCAAAATTAGGTCGAGTAACTGCTCGATAAATCGGAATTTGTATCAATGTCTAATTTGTAGGGGCGGATTCTATATCCGCCCG
>CAMJES010000066.1 GCA_946404705.1 uncultured Ruminococcus sp.
ACCACCGAGATCTACACTCTTTCCCTACACGACGCTCTTCCGATCTCTGTTGTTGAGCCGTATTCCATTGCGGTCATATATCGAAGCATATTCGCATTTATCGCGAAGCACATACTGTCCTCTGCCCGAAGCTGCGTTTATGACCTTGCTGTCGTTATCTATCACCGCTATTCTTACGATAAGGATAAGTGAGATAACAACTGCGGATATCATTACCGCCGTAAGCCTTTTTATCATAAGCAAAACCTCCCTTGACATTATTTTTGCCAAGGGAGGTTTTTATTAATCAATATTGTGCTTCTTTTTTGCGGAAGTAAGCGTGTTTTTCATAAGCATTGCGATAGTCATAGGGCCAACGCCGCCGGGAACGGGAGTAATGTACCCTGCCTTTTCAAAGCAGTCGTTATAATCAACATCTCCGCAGAGCTTTCCGTTTTCAAGGCGGTTCATTCCGACATCAATCACAACTGCGCCCTCCTTTATCATATCCGCGGTGACAAAATTTGCCTTTCCGACTGCTGCAACGAGAATATCAGCTGTTCGGCATATCTCGGCAAGATTTTTCGTATGCGAATGGCAGACTGTAACTGTTCCGTTTTTCTTCAAAAGAAGCATTGACATAGGCTTGCCGACAATATTGCTTCGACCGATGACAACGCAGTTCTTTCCGTCAACCGTAATACCGCTTTGGTCGAGCATTTCGATAACTCCCGCAGGCGTACACGGCAGGAATTTATAGTCGCCTATCATAATATGTCCGACATTTTCGGGGTGAAAAGCGTCAACGTCCTTTTCGGGGACGATCGTGTTTATTACTGCCGTTTCATCAATATGCTTTGGAAGCGGAAGCTGAACCAGAATTCCGTTCACCTTTTCATCAGCGTTAAGCTTTTTCACAAGGTCAATAAGCTCGTCCTGCGTGGTTTCCTCGGGAAGAGCATACTCGAACGAGTCAAAGCCTACCGTTTCGCAGGCTTTCTTCTTATTGTTTACATAAACCCTTGAAGCAGGATTATTTCCGACAGTTACAACGGCAAGTCCAATATTTATGCCCTTTTCTTTAAGCTTTTCTGCCTCGGCTCTCACCTGTTCCCTTACTGCTGCGGAAATTGCCTTTCCGTCAATTATCTTTGCCATCTTCATTTTCCTCCGTTTCTTCGATATCTGTTATCCTATCCTCCGGTTTAAGGGTTTCTGCTTCGGAGTTTTTCTTACGGTTCTTCTTTTCAAGGCGCTTCCGGTCATACTCGGCTTCTTTGCGTTCTGCTTCGGCAAGGATAGCCTTTGATTCCTCGGTGTCTTTATACAAAGTATATCCGCCGTCCTGCTTTATCTTTGAACGAACTGCGATTATTACAATAATTGCGCCTATAACGCTTACAGCCGCAACAAGCTGCGATATGCGCAGGTGTCCGACCATTAAGCTGTCGGTTCGCAGACCCTCAATAAAGAAACGTCCAAGTCCGTACCAAAGAACATATATCGCGAAAAGCTCACCGTCAAATTTTCTGTGCTTAAAATAGAAATGAAGTATCAGAAAACCTGCAAGGCACCACAGCGATTCATACAAAAAGCACGGGTGAACGGGTGCTGACGGGTCGACCGTAACCCCCGTAAGGCTCAATATCTCGCTCGCGTTAGCTTTAAGCGAAGCTGCTATCTTCGGGCTTGTCATTCCCCACGGAAGATCGGTATTTCTGCCGAAGCACTCGTGATTGAAGAAGTTTCCCCAGCGTCCGAGAGCCTGACCGATGAAAAATCCCATTCCTGCAAGGTCAAGTATCGGCAGAAGCTTCACTTTTCTTATCTTTGCAACGATAAGTCCGACAACAAGCGCACCGATAAGTCCGCCGTAGATCGCAAGTCCGCCGTCCCTTATCGAAAGAATAGCTTTGATATCTCCCTTATAATCGTCCCACATCATAAAAACATAATAAAGGCGCGCGCCGATGATAGCGCCGATAAATCCGCCGAAAACTGCATCGGTCGCTCTATCGGAATCAATGCCGACTTCCTTCATTCGTCTGAAACAATAGATCACGGCAAGCAGCAGTCCAAGACCTATCATTATGCCGTACCATTTTACTTCCATTCCGAAAATCGTAAATGCGGTGCTGTAAACGGGAATTTCTATGCCAAGCTTCGGGAAGGAAAGTGTGTTCCACTCTGCGTTAGTCATTATTTCTCCTCCCTGCCGTTTACGGGGTCAATGATTGAAAGAGTAACATTTTCCGTGTTGAACTGCTTCATAAGTCGGTTTGTAACGTCTTCAAACGTACAATCGGCAACCGCTTCAATTCTGTCGAACGCCGAAAGGCCTTCCATACCGTTATTGAGCATTATTGTTGCAAGGTTTTCCGCATCGTCCAGACCCTTTATAAGCGAGCCGTAATATGCCTTTTTGATCGTGTTGAAACGCTTCTTGTCCAGTCCCTCACGCTTGCAGCGGTCGATCTCCTCAACTATCTTATCACAGACAAGGCGCGGATCACGAGCTTCTCCGCCGAATATCGAGCAGAAATAACCGTCGCCGCAGAATACCTCGCTGTAAAATGTCGAATTGATTATGCCCTCGTCATAGAGCTTTTTATAGAATTCCGAGCTTTCATTTGCAATAAGCGAAAGCACAAAGTTTGTTTCGATCTCGGCTTTAAGTGCAGCCAATCCGCTTTCGGGCTTTGCCTTAAATCCGATATTGAACATAGGCATTGCTATTTCAAGCTTCTGAACAACTTCCTTTTCACAGACGGTTTCGGGTTCGTCCTCAAAGGCGGTTTCAAGCTCGATGTTCTCGTTCTGCTTCAAGCATTTGTCGCAAACTTCAAGAACCTTGTCAACATCAACATCGCCTGCTATTGAGAGAACCATATTGTTAAGGTTATAGAAGGTGTAGTAGCACTTATAGAGCAGGTCGGCGTTTATCTGCGCAATGCTTTCTACCGTTCCTGCAATGTCAATTTTAACGGGGTGGTTATGATACATTCCCTGCAGCATATTGAAGAAAACTCTCCAGCCTGCATTGTCGTCATACATACGAATTTCCTGCCCGATGATGCCCTGCTCCTTGCGAACGGTCTCCTCGGTGAAATACGGCGACTGGACAAAGTTCAGCAGAATTTCAAGCGATTCATAGACGTTGCTTGTGGTCGTAAAAAGGTAACACGTTCTGTCGAAAGAGGTATAAGCGTTTGCCGACGCACCTGTTTTTGCATAGAGGCTGAAAACGTCGCAATCCTCGTTCTCAAACAGCTTGTGTTCGAGATAATGTGCGATACCGTTCGGCACGGTCACAAAATCGGGGTCGTTTTTGGTCTTGAACTTTGTGTTAATAGAGCCGTACTTTGTTCCGAAAAGGGCGTGTGTCGTGCTGAAGTTGTCCATTTTCCAAACATAGATATCAAGACCTGTCGGGTGCTTTATAAGCGTGTATTCCTCGCCGGTACGGGCGTTTCTGATAACTTCCTTATTCATTTTCGGCACTCTCCTTTCCTTTGAGGACATAAACAGTATCAAGCTTGAATGACTTCGCGGCTTCGACTATATCCTCTTTTGTTACCTTTTCGAGCATTTCTATCTCGTCCTCGGGAGAGAAGCTCGTGTTTCGGAAGATCTGCCCCGAATACCAGTTTACAAGGCCTGCTGCACTGTCGTTAACGCTGCGCAGGCTGTTTATAACGGCAAGACGAGCCTCGTTGATCTCCTTTTCGTCAAATTCGCCCTTCTGCATAAGCTCAAACTGACGGATGATTTCGTCCTTGGCTTTTTCGATATTTGCCTTTTCAACACCGCTGTCAACGGTAATAACGCCTTTAAGGTCGTTGTAATTTGACGAGCAGTAGTAGCAAAGGCTGAGTTTTTCGCGGACATTGAGGAACAGCTTTGAGAACGGAGTTGCTCCGAATATCGCATTCATAAGCTTTGCGGCACGGAGATCAGCTTTATCAGACTTGAACGCAAGAACCATTTTGCATTGTGCAACTTCAAGTTCATCGGTGAATTCCTCGGGTTCTGCCTTTATTGCGGAAAGCTTTGAGCTGCAGTCGCCTTTATAATCACGTTCAAGCTTTGAAAGTCCACTGCAGATAAACTCCTTTATGCTGTCGGGTTCGTTTGCTCCGACAAAGAACACTTCGATCTGTGCGGTCTTAAGCATTGTCATATACTGCTCATAAGCGGAAGAATTTGTTATCTTTTCCGCGCTGCTGCGTTCGCCCTTGACCGAAACTGCGGCAGGCTCGCCCTTGTAGATGACTTTTCCTGCGCGCTGAACGGCATACGAACGCTTTTCGTTTATCACAGCGTCAATATCGTCCAAAAGCTCCTGCTTTTTGAGCGCGAAATCCTGTTCATAAAAGCCTTTTTCGTCAAGATGGGGGTCTGTAAGGCAACTGAGCAGAACCTTTGCCAGCTCCACGGTAACATTTTCCTTTTCAAACGCAAAACGATCGTTTATGCACGAGCAGATAATGGAAATGAACTGGTTATCTCCCGAGCGGCAGACCGTTCCCTTCAAGCTTGCGCCGTAAAGCTCTTCAAGCTTTGAACTGATGTCAACAAGCGTTGGATAGTCGCTGCTGCTGTCTGTGATGAAATAGGAAGCCGCCGCATTGAGGGAGGCTGTTTCCTCGGATAGCGGAGAAACGAGGTTTACCACTATGCTGTTTGTTTTAAGGCTTGCATTGCGGATAGAATTAAAATGTATCCCGTCCGCAATTTTTTCACGTTTATAGCTGATTTTCAAACATATCACTCCAGTTTAAAATTTTCACCGCAAAAATGGAATATTACGGCTGCACAAAAATCTAATATCATTTCAATTATAACACATTTTTTTATAAAATACTATACTTTACACAAAAATTTCAGACTTGACAAATATTTTTTTTCATATTAAAATTATATCAATAAATATTGTGGGAAGTGATCTGTATCAATAAAATCGACCCGAGCGAATGTCCGTATTTTCTTAATGAGTTTTTTACATATCAGCGCGTTGTTCTGCTTAAATCGGAAAAGACGATAGAAGCGTATCATTACGACCTGCGGATATTTCTGCGGTATCTGAAAGTAAAAAAAGGCGTTGTTGAGCCGGACACTCCGTTTAATATGATAAGTATTTCCGATACCCCTATCGAATATATAAAGTCGCTGACAAAGCTTCATATTCTGCAATATCTGAACTATGTCGCATCCGAGCGTGAGAATACTGCAAAAACACGCCACCGCAAGCTTGCTTCGCTTCGTTTGTTTTTTAAATGTATGCACCGTGACCTCGGACTTATTGATTCCGACCCGACAAAGGACGTTGATTATCCCAAGATGCCCGACCACCTGCCGAAATTCTTAACGCTTGATGAAAGCATTAATCTGCTTGAAAATATGAACGTTGACGACCCGTATTATCTGCGCGATTACTGCATAGTTACGCTTTTTATCAACTGCGGAATGCGATTAAGCGAGCTGGTCGGACTGAATATGCAGGATGTAAACCTTGACGAACGCTCGATGCGCCTGCTCGGAAAGGGCAACAAGGAACGAATTATCCACATAAACGACGCCTGTGCCGATGCGATCATAACATATCTGCCGACCCGAAAGCCATCCGATAAAGAACCGAATGCGCTCTTTTTGAGCAAGCAGGGTTCGCGCCTTTGCAACAGGCGCGTTGAGCAAATAGTTGACAATGCCCTGCGCGACAGCAACCTCGACAACCGCGGACTTTCGACCCATAAGCTTCGGCACACCGCCGCAACGCTTATGTATCAGCACGGAAATGTCGATCCGCTTATGCTCAAAGAGATACTCGGCCACAAGAGCATTTCCACGACCGAGATCTACACTCACGTTTCAAACGAGGGACTAAAAACGGCAATGGACGCTTCTCCCCTTGCGAATATCAAAAACAAAAAGAAACCGCCCAAGGAATAAACCTCGGGCGGTCTTTTTAACTGTCGCTGTCGTCCTTTTTTATGCGAAAAATAATGCGGAAAAGGTTTGCAAGCATTTTCGGACTTTTAATAACTACGACTTTCATAGTATCTCCTCCAAACTGTAGTTTGATATATACTATGCCAAAGTCAGAATTACTGTTACAAAATATCCCGTTTTGAATAAATTACAAGGATTTTTCCGTCCAAAACTTCAATTTCCGCAAACTCGTCCGAGAATTCGTTGCTTACGCCGAGCGGAAAGCTGCGGACGATTTTTTGCTCAGTAACCTTATATTTTGTGCCGCTTATCGTTACCTTTGTTTCGTCCGATAGAGAAAAAACGGAGAAATAACAGCGTTTATCTGCTTTATAGCGCTTTTTTCCGATGCCTTGAATATAAACAGCGTTGTTTTCGTCAAGAATTGCGCCGTCCGCGCCGTGTTCGTGGATATATTCAAGCGTCTGAAATGCTGCGACCGTATGGTCAAGCCGTCCTCCCGTTGCGCCGAGGAAGAATATGCGCTTATAGCCGAGGGAAAGTGCCTTTTTTGAGGCAAGCATAAGGTCGGTATCGTCCTTTTCGGGCTTAAAGCGCAGAATTTCGCAAGTATATTCGGATGGAACGGAACAGCTGTCAAAGTCGCCCATAATTATATCGGGTTTAACATCAAAGCCGCCAAGGTGCAATACTCCGCTGTCGGCGGCAATAACGAACGAATCTTTCGGGATAGTCACGAAATCATAGTTTCCGATATTTGCTCCGCCGATGATATAGCAGTCACTCATTTTCCGATTTCCCATTCCTTTATCTGCTTTGCTTCTTCATACATTGCGGTATAGCTTTCGTGGCGCGACTTCGGTATCAAGCCGTTGTTCACCGCTTCAATAACGGCGCAGCCCTTTTCTTTTGTATGCGAGCAATCGGGGAAACGGCATTTTTCCGTGAACTCATCGAACTCGTTAAAGCAGGCAGCAAGCTTGTCCTTTAGGATAATATCATACTTGTTTGTTTCAAAGGTGGAAAAGCCCGGAGTATCGGCAATAAGAGCGCCGTTTTTCAGTTCAAACATTTCAACGTGGCGTGTTGTGTGGCGGCCTCTGCCGAGCTTTTGGCTTATCTCGCCCGTTGCACGGACAGTTTCGGTATCAAGGTGATTCAAAAGCGTCGATTTTCCTACGCCCGTATTTCCCGTAAAGGCGCAAAGCTTTCCCGATATCCTGTCATATAACGGTTTAAGGCTGTTTTCATCGGAATAGTCTATCGTGAAGACCTCCGCACCCGAATTCATGTATATCTCGGCAATGCTGTCATCCGCTTTTATATCCGATTTTGTAACGGCGATAAGCGGCTTTATGCCCTTAAACACGCAGATCGCAATAAACTTATCGAGCAGGAGAAAGTTCGGTGAAGGCTCGCAGGTCGAAACTACGAATATCATATAGTCAAGATTTGCGAGCGGAGGACGGATAAGCTCGTTTTTTCGCGGCATTATCTCCGAAATAACTCCGTCCGAAACAATTACTTCATCACCCACGCAGGGAGATATATTCTGCTTTCGGAAAATCCCTCTTGCCTTGCATTCTATAATGCCCAAAGGGGACTTTACTGAATAAAGTCCCCCAATAGATTTGATTATTAAGCCTTTTGTTGAATCCATAATATTAATATCCGTTCAGAAGGTTGTTCCAGAAATCTTCATCGTTAAGGTCAACATAATCATCGTCACCGCCGGTGATATTTTCATCTTCCGTAACAACAGGCTCAGTTTGGATCTCCGAGAACAACGCACGGAGAATTGACTTTTCAAAGCTCTTCTCGGTAACGATGTTTTCATCGAAATTGATCTCATACTCGCCTACTGTTGCGCTTTCGTTGTTTTCATTGTTGATCGCTTCGAGAATTATCGTCTGGAGTCCGCTTCCCTTTACTGTGATCGAAACCGTATTTGCATAAGCAATATTGTCGATCTTTTCCGTTCCGATGATCTTTCCGTTAAAGTAGCAGTTGAATGTAACTGCGCCGCTGTCGATATTGCTTGGTATCTTAAATGTGATAACAGCTTCCTCTTCGGGAACAACGCCCGTACTTACGGTAAGGATTATCGTTGATTTAATGGGAACAACATTCGCCGAACCGTCCTCATTCTTAGCAGGGATAGACTGCTCGATAACGGTGTTTTCGGGTTCTGCGGAATCCTCCGTCATTACCTGAACGGTGAATTTATCCTTCAGAAGCTCTTTAGCTTCATCAATATCATGTCCGACAACATTTGGAACAATGACATCCTGCTCCTCGGGGCCGCGGCTTACATAGAGATAAACGGTAGAACCGTATTCAGCCTGCTCGTTGCGCGGAGGATCAGTCATAATGACATAGTCCTTGTCGACCTCGTCATCGCAGACGCTCATTATTATTACGTTAAATCCGTTGTTGCTTGCAAGAATACTCTGTGCAGTCGCGGAATCAACTCCGTAAACGTTCGGGATAGTGACCATTCTCGGGCCCTTGCTGACAACGACCTTGACCTCAGCCTTGCCGACAAGGAAATCACGTCCCTCGGAAGGGGTCTGTGAAATGATCGCACCTTCGGGGAAATCCGAGGAATATTCCTGCGATTCAACGGTTATTTCCTTGAAGCTGGTCGCATAGTAGGTCTTGACCTCTTGGAAGCTGCAGCCTACAAGGTTCGGCATTTTGCCGATCTCGTTCTTTTCTCCGCCAACCTTATCCATAATGACAAGCGCGGTAAATGCAACAACGATAATAAGGATACCTGCAGCTATCGCTGTCAGAATAACGACAAGATAGGAGGATTTTGAAACCTTTTCATCGTCCTCGTAATCATCGTAGTCGTCATAATCCTCCTCATAATCATCCTTTTGGGATTTTGTCTTGACCTTAGTTTTGGATTTGACGGCAGCGTGTTCACCCATCTTGTCGTGGGCAGGCTTGGCAGATTTTTCCGTTTCTGCCGCTTCATAAGCTGCAGCGGCTTTGGACACAGCATTTGCATTGTAATACTGCGTTTTTTCGGAAAGATATTTATATTCAAAAACAATGCTCGGATTTTTCTTGAATTCCTCGATATCCTTTATCATTTCCGAAGCGGACTGATAACGCTTTGAAGGTTCCTTCTGCATTGCACGGACTACGATCTCCTCAAGTCCTTCGGGGATCGAATCGTTTATCTCACGGGGAAGCTTAGGTTCGTTCTGCATATGCATAAGCGCAACCGTAACGGGGTTATCCGCGTCAAACGGCTTTGCTCCGGTAAGCATCTCATACATCATTACGCCAACGGAATAGATATCGCTCTTTTCATCGGTGATATCTCCCCTTGCCTGCTCGGGACTGATATAATGTACTGAACCTATCGCTTTATCGGAAATAGTCTTTCCCTCTTCACGTGCAAAACGCGCGATGCCGAAGTCCATGACCTTGATAGTTCCGTCGGGGAAAAGCATGAAGATCGGAAGAGCGTCGTGTAGGGAAAGAGTGTAGATCTCGGTGGTCGC
>CAMJES010000067.1 GCA_946404705.1 uncultured Ruminococcus sp.
CCGAGATCTACACTCTTTCCCTACACGACGCTCTTCCGATCTGATATTTTTTATCAGCAACATTGGGGAAGGCTTGCGCTCGGTTCGGGTCAGCTTTTCGGAAAGGGTATCCACGCGGACGAGTATGTCCCCGTGCCGTATGTACAGAACGACTTTATTTTCACGTTCGTAGGTCAATGCTTCGGTTTTATTGGCTGCATTGCTCTTGTGGCTGTGCTTGCATACGTCTGCTTGAAGATACTTGCGGACGGAACTATCGCAAAGGACGACCTTGGACGGAATATGTGCAACGGCGTTTTTGCGATGATATTTGTGCATTGCATACTCAATATCGGAATGGTGCTTGTTGTAATGCCCGTTATCGGCGTTCCGCTGCCGTTCATAAGTCAGGGCGGAACCTCGATGATAAGTATGTTTGTAAGCATCGGACTTGTGATGAGCGTTTACTCACATTCGGAAAAGAACTACCGTGTATTCTATGACGCAGATTAAAGCTGTATCATATTAGTCGAATGAAGTTTAGATTGTAAACTTTTGCTCAAGCTTATTAAATACGTTATCTCAATCGTTTAAGCTGTTTTTGCGGTCTGCACCGTTATTTAGGGGCAGACCGCTATTGTTTTCTTTGTTAATTAAATATTCATTATTTTCCCGTATAAATGTTTGACTAAGTTTATTTTTTACCCTTTTAAAAAAATATTTTAAAATACTATAATACACAAAGAATGATGAAAACGATTTACAGAATTTGTGATACGTTTTGATTGATTGAAGGGAGGCTGTTCTGATGTTTCAGATGAAATGGATCTGGGAAAACCTAAAGGGATACCGTAAACGGTATATTTTTGCGCTCTGCATTACGGTCGTATGTCAGATAATGTATATTCTTAACCCGACCTTTGCAAGCAAAATAGTAGATATTTTTATCTACAATGAAAATGCAGCGGAAAATCTCGTTACGCATAAAAATCTGCTTATCGGACTTTGCGGCTGCATCATCGGTTTTACAGCTTTGCGAGCTGTGCTGCAGTTTACGACAAATATGCTGTATGAAACCTGTTCGCAGGGAATGCTTTCAAGGATAAGGAGCTTCCTTTTCAAGAACGCGGAATGTCAGGATATGTCGTTCTATGACAAGCATTCAACGGGCGACCTTATGACCCGTCTTTCGGGCGATCTTGATATGGTGCGCCACACGGTCGCATGGATAATCAAGACCTTTGTTGAAAGCATTGCGCTGTATCTTACAACGGCGGTGTATTTTCTGTGTCTTGACCCGATACTGGCAATATGTCTTATCGCACTTACGCCGCTTATTTTCATCATCTCCAATATCTTCAAGAACAAGGTCGGCCCAAAGTATGTCGAGCTTCGTGAGAAGATGTCCAAACTCAACTCTTCGGCGGAGGAGAACATCGCAGGAAACCGAGTTGTCCGTGCGTTCGCAAGGGAAGACTATGAAATAGACAAATTCGGAACGAAAAACGCCGAGTATTCAAAGGCGAACAAGGACGCCGCTTTCACTTGGCTGGACTTTTTCCCTTATATCGAAACGCTTGCACAGGCGCTTTCTGTCGTGCTGCTTATTGTCGGCGGTATCTTCGTTATAAACGGCAGGATAACTATGGGCGTTTATGTTGCGTTCAGCGGACTTATCTGGACGCTTTCCAACCCGATGAGAAATGTCGGCTCGCTTATCAATGATTTCCAGCATTTCCTTGCTTCCGCAAACAAGATAATCGAGGTATACTACTCGCGTCCGCTTATCACTGACCGTGCAGACGCAGTTGCCTGCGATGAACGCTTAAAGGGCGAGATAGAGTTCCGTGACGTAAGCTTTGGCTATGAAAAGGGCAAGGAGGTACTCTCCCATGTGAGCTTCAAGATAAATGCAGGCGAAACGGTCGCTATAATGGGCGAAACGGGCTCGGGCAAGACGAGCCTTATAAACCTTATCCCGAGATGTTATGACGCAACATCGGGAGAGGTGCTTGTTGACGGAGTAAATGTCCGTTACCGCAAGCTGCACGACCTGCGCAAAAATGTCGGCGTTGCAATGCAGGACGTCCTGCTCTGGTCGGACACGATAGAGGGAAACATTGCATTCTACGACTCGGATATGCCGTTTGAAGAGGTAAAGAAGTATGCAACGCTTGCCGATGCGGATGAGTTCGCTTCAAGGCTTTCGGAAGGCTATGATACGATAGTCGGCGAAAGGGGAGTCGGACTTTCGGGCGGCCAGAAGCAGAGAATTTCGCTTGCAAGAGCGCTTGCGATGAAGCCGTCAATTCTTATTCTTGACGACACGACCTCTGCTGTCGATACCGAAACCGAGCGGCAGATACAGCATAACCTGAAAAACCTTGATTTTAACTGCACAAAGCTTATCATCGCGCAGAGAACATCTTCGGCAAAGAATGCTGACAGGATAATGATAATCAAGGACGGCAAAGTCGCACAGTTCGGTACGCATGATGAGCTTATGCAGGACAAAAACGGCTACTATTATGAGATCTACACACTCCAGAACGGCGGCGAAAAGGAGGCGGTTTAAATGGCAAGGAACAAATTCGACGTTGATGAAAACCTTGAGACCCCCTTTGATATACGGCATTTAAAACGTGCGCTTGTTTATGTAAAAAAATACAAGGGAAAGATGATACTTGCGCTCTCGCTTTCGGCGGCTTCGGTAATTATCGGACTTTTTGCGCCCGTTATCACCCAGTATGCGCTTGATAATTCTATCCCTAACAAAAATATTCCGCAGCTTATTTTAATGGCTGTGCTGCTTGCGGTCACGATCGTTGTCAGCGTTATTTTCGCAACGATACGTTCAAGGATAATGACAGATGTCGGTCAGAATATTATTTTCGATATCCGCACCGATCTTTTCGAGCATCTTCAGCGGCTCTCGTTCGAGTATTATGACAGCCGTCCGCACGGAAAGATACTTGTAAGGGTAATAAACTATGTAAACAGCGTTTCGGACATACTTTCCAACGGTATCATCAACTTTGTGCTTGAGATATTCAACCTTGTGTTCATCGTTATCTTTATGTTTGCAATGCATTGGCAGATGGCGCTTGTTATTATGGCAGGCGTTCCGCTGCTTGCAATGATAATCATGTTTATAAAGAAGCGTCAGCGCAGGGCTTGGCAGGAGGTCAACAACAAAAGCTCCAACCTCAATGCATATCTTCACGAGGGACTTGTCGGCGCAAAGGTAACGCAGCTTTTTGTCCGTGAGGAAGAGAACGCCGAGATATACGGCAAGCTTTCCGAGGCTTACCGTGAAAAATGGATGAAGGCTGTTACATACAACAACCTGCTTTGGCCGTCCGTTGATACGATATCGGCTATAATTTCCGCTGCTATATACTTCTGCGGTCTGCTTGTGATAGGTCCTGCGAATATCTCGCTCGGTACGATCGTTGCTATGGGCGGATATGCTTCGCGCTTTTGGCAGCCGATAATGAACCTTTCCAACCTATTCAACAACTTTGTCAACGGCATTTCCTACCTTGAACGCATATTTGAAACAATGGACGAGCCTGTCAAGGTCAAGGACAAGGAAAATGCGTCCGAAATGGGCGAGATAAAGGGAAATGTGACCTTCGACAAGGTAAGCTTTTCCTACGATGAAAGCGCAGAGATACTTCACGAACTGTCGTTTGAGGTAAAAGCAGGCGAGAGCGTTGCTCTTGTAGGCCCAACGGGTGCAGGAAAGACAACTATCGTCAACCTTATCTCACGTTTTTACGATACAACGGGCGGAAGAGTGCTTATTGACGGACAGGATATTTCCGAGGTAACGCTAAAATCACTCCGCTCTCAGATGGGCATAATGCTTCAAGACAGCGTTATTTTCAGCGGAACGGTCGAGGACAATATCCGCTACGGCAAGCTTGACGCGACTTCGGAGGAGATCACCCGTGCGATAAAAACTGTCCGCGCAGATGATTTCATCGAGAGTATGGGCGGACTGTCCGCACCGATAATCGAGCGCGGCGCTTCGCTTTCGCAGGGTCAGCGCCAGCTTATCGCATTTGCGAGGACGCTTATCAGCGACCCAAAGATACTTATTCTTGACGAGGCGACCTCCGCAATTGACGCAAAGACCGAAAAGCTTCTGCAGGACGGCCTTGACATACTCCTTGAAGGCAGGACTTCGTTCATCATTGCTCACCGTCTTTCGACTATCCGCAATTGCGATAAGATAATGTATGTTTCCAACAAGGGAATAACAGAGTGCGGAACGCATGACGAGCTTATGGCTAAAAAGGGCGATTACTACAAGCTTTATACGGCTTCGCTTACGGAATAAACAATGATAAGAAAAGGCTTTTGCAAACATCGTTATAGTGTTATGCAAAAGCCTAATCTATTTATTATTCAATACTGTTCAGGTACTTTTCCGCAGCTTCAAGTATCGGTCTGTCCTGCGGATAGTTGAGCGTTTCAAGCGCTTCTTCATAAGGGAGAAGAAACGAATCGGTGATCTCTTCCTGCTGGAGCGTTATTCCCTCATCAAAGCTTGAGAGGAAATAAACAGGATTTTTGTGATGTCCCGAAGCGTTTATATAGCTGTATTCCATGCGGAAATCACCGATAAGCTCGGCGTGAAGTCCGGTTTCCTCACGAACCTCGCGGACGGCGGTCTGACGCTCGTTTTCGCCGAATTCAACGTGACCCTTGGGAAAGCCGATGTGACCGCTGTTGTTGGTGATAAGCAGATATTTCCGCTCGCCGTCCTGCATTGTATACATTACCGCACCGCAGGTCTTTTCATATACGGCGTCGATCTCCGATGTGTAGAACTGCTCCTGAAATTCCACCGCTTTTCTGATATTGCATTCGTAGCAAATCGGAGTTCCGAGCATATCATCCGTCACGCCGACCCATTTATCCTCGTTATCGTCCGAGCGCAGGATTATTGCGACAATTGTAACGGCTATTTCATCGACAGGTGTATCCACGCCTAAGATATAAACATCCTGTTCCTCGCCGTCACCTGCAAAAAGTTCGGGTACAAAGCCGTAATTTACGGGATAGGTTATATCGGGGTGCTTGGGGTGAACCGAGCCTATCGGGCGGTCGATCTTAACGGTGAATTTCTGACCAAGAGCGGAAACATCGCCTTTTTCTACTGTTTTCATAGTATTTATTTCCTTTCATTTTCGGCAAGGCGAGCGTTGTATTTTTTCTGCCATACGCCGGTTATGTAGAACATGAATCAGAGAGCCGTTCCGAAGAACCAGCTTATCGGCCAGCCTATCCATACGCCCGTTGCGCCCCAAAATGATGAAAGCACAAAGGCCAAAATAACACGCAGGATAAGGTCGGTGAAGGTCGTAATCATAAAATAACCCATGCTTTCGCTCCCTTTGAGTACCCCGTCGATGATATTCTTTATGCATATCATAAAATAGAACGGCGAAACGATATGCAGGAAGTCAAGACCCGTCTGCATCGCAAGCTCGGTCGTGTCCTTGTTCATAAACATATAAAGGAACAGCCTGCCGAAGCCTGCATAGCAGATAACGAACACAGCTGCGACCGCAAAAGCGAACATCAGAGCGGCTTTTAATGCGGACTTTATTCTGTCGAGCTTTCCTGCGCCGAGGTTTTGAGCGGTGAAGCTTGAAACGCCGTTGCCGAGCGTTATGAAGCTTGTTATCGCAAAGGTGTTTAGCTTGACAGCGGCGGAATAACCTGCGATAACAGACGAGCCGAAGCCGTTTATGACATACTGGACGAAAAGATTGCCGACCGAGATGAAGCTTTGCTGTATGATACTCGGTATTGCAACGGTCAGTATCTCGCTAAGCGCTTTTTTGCTGAAAACGGGCGCTTTTTCCTCGGTTTTCATCGAGTCGGTGCGCTTTTTCAGAACAATGACCGAAAGAATGCAGGAAGCCCCCTGCGCGATGAACGTTGCCCATGCAACTCCGGCGACACCCATATCGAAAGCGATAACGAACAGCGCGTCAAGGGCGATATTTCCGAGCGAGGAGATTATAAGCAAAACGAGCGGAGTTTTGCTGTCGCCGAGGCTGTTGAAAATGCCCGTAGTAATGTTGTATATGTAAAGAAAGATGAAACCTGCCGTGTATATTCTCAGATAGAGATTGCCGCCGTCAAAAATATCGCTCGGAGTGTTTACAAGCTGCATAAGCTGGGGGCTGAAAATCACACCGAATACTGTTAGCGCGGCAGAAAGTACAAGTCCTCCCAAGAGAGATGTCGATATGCAGGTTTTCGCCGCTTTGTGGTCGCCTGCACCGAAATAGCGGCTTATAACGACCGAACAGCCTATCTGACTGCCTATCGCGACAGCCATAAATATCATTGTAATGGGGTAGCTTGCGCCGATTGCGGCAAGCGCGCTTTCGCCTGCGAATTTGCCTGCGATAACGCTGTCGGCAATGTTGTAGAGCTGCTGAAAGATAACGCTTATAAAAAGCGGTATCGTAAAGCCTATCAGCACCCTTTTCGGTTCGCCGACCGTAAGGTCTTTATTTTTCATCATAAACTTCCTTCCATAGTCCTGATGATCATTCACTTCGCCAAGACGTTTATTATCAGCCTAACTGACAAAAGCAGACGGTTTCAAACGTCTGCTTTCTTATCATTATACAGAGTACGGGTTCGGCTTGAACAAGAGTCTTATGCAGTCTACAAGCCAGCCGATACCGAATAATCCCAAGGTGAAAAGGTATAGTATGCCGAGTCTATCTTGCCTTCGTAGAATTTATGGATACCAAACTCCCCGAAAAAGAAGCAGAGGAAAAATGCCACCCATTTATTCTTTAAGCAAGGATTTTTTGCTGCGGAAACTGCGTAGTTGTAATTATAGTGCGGAGCCGGAGCTTTTTCTTGTTTAAGCAGTTCGACCTGCCTTCCGCAATGTGTGCAGACAACAGCGTCAAACGGTATCTTCTTGCCGCAGAATTTACAGAACTTGGTCTTGCCCTCAATAACGTTCTCGGGTTCATCGGGAACGACCTTTATATCGGGGCGGATAGGCTCTGTGGTATAGCTTATATCGGGGCGTTTAGGGTATAGGTCTTCCGATGAATGTGCTTTTTTATACATTTCGGCAGACTGGGAGCCTTCGGGGTAGAATTCGCCGTCATCTCCGTAAAATCCGTTTCTGTTTTCGTTCATTTTTGAGCTGCCCTTTCTTTTATGTCTTTTATAATAGTATAACAAGGAAATTTTTTAATATTTTTATTGAAAAAGCCCTTGACAAATTTTGCTGAACGTAGTATAATAATATACTGTATCATAATGCAATTCTATGTGCGTTTTTACCATTTGATAATAGTATAACACATTTTTTCACGAATTGCAACTGTTTTTGCAAATATTAAGTCAAAAGCTTGCAAACTGCAAAGACGGAATATTTATCCCCGTAAAATTTTAAGGAGGGACTCGCCTATGGTTAATGTCAAGCCTGTCCAGCTTGGTAAAACAACTCGTATGAGCTTCGGAAAGATCGATGAAGTTCTGCCGATGCCTAACCTCATTGAGGTGCAGAAAAAGTCTTATGAATGGTTTTTGAATGAAGGACTTAAAGAGGTTCTTCACGATATGTCCTCCATCACAGACTATAACGGCAACTACTCTCTCAGCTTTGTTGACTTCAAGCTCGCCGATGAATCAAACTATTCCATCGCAAAGTGCAAGGAGCTTGATGTAACTTATTCTGCAAAGATGTTCGTCAAGGCTAAGGTATGGGATAGGGCAACCGGTGATATCGTCGATTCGGGTGACGCTGATATTTATCTCTGCGACCTGCCGCTTATGACAGAAAGCGGTACATTCGTTATCAACGGCGCAGAGCGTGTTATCGTATCTCAGCTTGTTCGTTCACCGGGCGTTTACTACGCTGTTGAAAAGGATAAAACAGGTAAGGATCTTTTCAAGACCACCGTTATCCCGAACAGAGGCGCTTGGCTGGAATATGAAATGGATTCCAATGACGTTATTTATGTCAGAATCGATAAGAACAGAAAGATCCCTCTTACAACATTTATAAGAGCGCTCGGCTGCGGCACAGACGCAGAGATCGAAGAACGCTTCGGCAAGGACGAGCGCCTTGAACAGACTATCCTTCAGAAGGACGCTACCAAGAACACCGAGGAAGCTCTCCTTGAAGTTTATAAAAAGCTCCGTCCGGGCGAACCTCCGACGGTTGAAAGCGCTGTTTCCCACATCAACACGCTTTTCTTCGATGCAAGAAGATATGACCTCTCTCGTTTCGGACGTTATAAGTATAACAAGAAGCTCGGCGTAGCTTCAAGAATCGCAGGATTCCGCCTTTCACGCCCCGTTGCTAACCCCTTCACGGGCGAGATAATGGCTGACGAGGGCGAGCTTATCACAATGGACAAGGCTCTCGAGATCGAGCAGGCAGGCGTTTCCGAAGTTTGGCTCGATGTTGAGCATAAGGAATTCTACACCACTCCGACAGGCGAATCCGCTCACAGAACCGAGCAGAGAGAAGTCAAGGTCATCGGCAACGGTATGGTAGATATCGCTCCTTACGTTGATTTTGACCCTGCAAAGTATGGAATAAACGAAAAGGTTTCCTTCTCTGTCCTCAAAGATATCCTTGAAAGTGCTGCTGACAAGGAAGAAGTTGAAGAGATGGTAAAGAGCCGTCTTGAAGAGCTTGTTCCGAAGCACATCATCCTTGATGATATCTATGCAACGGTAAGCTATTTCCTCAACCTTTGCGAAGGCGTCGGAAACGTTGACGATATCGACCACCTCGGCAACAGACGTATCCGTTCTGTCGGCGAGCTTCTCCAGAACCAGTTCAGAATTGGTTTTGCAAGAATGGAAAGAGTTATCCGCGAAAGAATGAACACCCAGACACAGAACGAGGGTGCGATGTCTGCGGAATCGCTTATCAATATAAGACCTATCACAGCTGCGATAAAGGAATTCTTCGGTTCATCACCGCTTTCACAGTTCATGGATCAGACGAACCCTCTCGCAGAGCTTACTCATAAGAGAAGACTTTCAGCCCTCGGCCCCGGCGGTCTTTCCCGTGACCGTGCCGGATTCGAAGTTCGTGACGTTCACTACTCCCACTACGGAAGAATGTGTCCTATCGAAACCCCTGAAGGTCCTAACATCGGACTTATCTCCTACCTTGCTTCATTCGCAAGGATCAATGAATACGGCTTTATCGAAGCGCCTTACAGAAAGGTCGATAAGGCTACCGGCGTAGTTACCGATGAGGTAGTTTACATGACTGCCGATATGGAGGATAACTACACAGTTGCGCAGGCTAACGAACCGCTTACGGAAGACCACAAGTTCGCAAGACCTATCGTTAACGCACGTTACAGAGATCAGATCCTCGAATGTGAAAGAGAACAGATCGGAAGAGCGTCGTGTAGGGAAAGAGTGTAGATCTCGGTGG
>CAMJES010000068.1 GCA_946404705.1 uncultured Ruminococcus sp.
CGGCGACCACCGAGATCTCCACTCTTTCCCTACACGACGCTCTTCCGATCTGATACATTCTTATTTTAACAAAAAACCTACTGTTTTGCAACTGTTTTTTTCAAGGTTGTATAAATTTACACATTTCACCTTATGTTTTTGTTGATTTGCGACAAAAAGAGTTTTTTAATGCGTAATTCGTAATGCATAATGCGTAATTATATTTTACTCTGACAGTTCCTTATATCTTTAAATTTTGGGATTTCACTCCTTGACTTTATCTCTGCTTTTGTCTATAATGAAAGTAATAGGGAAAGTTTGCTGCCCGATAAATCGGAATTTACAGAGTTGATGAAACACAAAGGGAGACGGAAAAATATGATTGAACAAATTTTTAAATTAACACAAGGAAATGAAAAAACAGTTGAAAAGGTAATTATTGATGAAAATATACACTATATGCATATGATCTTGAATAAGGGTGAATGTCTGCCAGAGCATTTTTCAAATGCAAAAAATGTGTATATTACAGTTGTTCGCGGAACATTATCAGCGACTTTGAATGAACAGGAAACACATGAATATCAGGCAGGAACAGTATTAAAAGTTCCATTCCATACAAAAATGAACTTAAAAAATGTTTCTGAAGAAACGCTGGAGTTTATTGTTGTTAAAGCACCGGCGCCAAACTGCTAAATTCCAATCTATCTCTCAAATAAACAACTTAACAAGTTATAATAGTAAAGCATTGTAGAAGAAATTATTTTAAAGGAGACCGGTAATATGAACAGAATTACAATAAAATGCCCAAAGTGTGGTGGTATTATAGAGGCTGATTATGAGTTTGACACGTTTTTGTGCAGCTGCTGCGGCTGTGGATATAAAATTTTACATGAAGGTCAAAGTGATGCTGAACATCCGCCTAAGATAAGGTTAATGGTACTGGAACAAGAAGATAGAATAGTTGATAAAAAAATTGAGGAAAGCCGTAATTTGATTAACTCAAAAAGAATCCAAAATACTCCGATAAGTAGTGGAAACAAGAAGTTATTACTAATATGTTTGATTGCCTTCATTGTCATGATAGTATTTGTTGTGATACTTAATACATAAGAAAATTTTAATCGTCAAAAGTGAAGCTTCGGCGTTTGTTTTGCAAACGCTCCGGCTTCACTTTTCCACTTTCCACACTCCACTCTCCACACTCCACACTCCACTCTTGACTGTATCTCTGCTTTTGTGTATAATGAAAGTATATATGATACCATACAATTCCGAATTAGAAAATGAGGGGGCGTTAAAGAATGAAAAAAACCTTTCATATCAATGAAAAACGGCTTGTTTCGGTCTTTAACCGCCGTCTTTTTCTTGCAAATATACCGTCTATGAGCCTTATGCTTGCGCTGCTGGTGATAGTAATCATCTCCGTGACTGCGGATATGAATATACCGAGCGTAATATATAAGTCAATTTTCTACGGAACGTATTTTTGTGTGGCGTACAGTTTCATCGTATGCATTATCGGGGGGATTTTTGCCGATACTGCGATAAAGTCGCACAAGCAGCACACTTCTATCGAAATTTCCGACTCGCTGCTTATCGTATCCGAGCTTTATCAGTCCGTTCGCTGCGACGGAAAGCTGCGCCACTACAAAAAGCTCTGGATAATCGACCTTAACGATGTCGAAAGCACCGAATATGTAAAAAATTACATCATTATCCACGGAAAAGCACGATATTTCTGTCAGGACGCCGAATGGCTCGGCTTTGAACGCACCGAAAACGGCGTTGATTTCGACAACTGGTGGTATAATTCAAACGGAGGAGAAATTGTACATACAGTTGAAATACACGATTATTATACAGACGGTGAACGAATTGCCGAGCGAATCATCTTCTGCCGCAACAAGATCGCCGAGCGCACACGCCGCCGCGAGGAATACCGCCGTCAGATGCTTGAGATCGCAAAGAACACCAAGCACAAGCGCGGCATTTCCGAAAAATACATTGCGCCATATAAAAAAGGCAGAACATTCCGATAAACGGAGGGAAACCCTATGAAACCGCTTGAACTTACAATTTCGGCTTTCGGGCCTTATGCAGGCACAGAATACATAGACTTTTCGCAAGCAGGCAGAAACGGTCTTTACCTTATAACCGGAGATACGGGCGCAGGAAAAACCACGGTTTTCGATGCGCTTATTTTTGCTTTATACGGCACGGCGAGCGGAAATGTGCGCTCGGCTTCAATGTTCCGCAGCAAATATGCCGCTCCCGAGAGCAAGACTTATACCGAGCTAAAATTCGAATACCGCGGCAAGGTCTACACCATAAAGCGCAGTCCGCCTTACACACGAAAGGCACTTCGCAAGACCAAGTCGGAAAATGCGCTTATAGAAGAGCCGCCGAGCGCGGAGCTTACCCTGCCGGACGGAAAGACCGTTAACGGCGTTTCTGCCGTAAACCGCGAGATAAATTCGATAATCGGGCTTGACCGCGATCGTTTCACGCAGGTCGCAATGCTTTCGCAGGGGGATTTTTTAAAGCTGCTTTTTGCGCCGACAAAGGAAAAGATAGATATATTCCGCTCGATTTTCCGCACGGAAAAATACCAGCAGCTTCAAAGGCGCATATCCGAGGATATGTCCGCCGCAGGAAAGGCTCTTGAACTTATTTTTATGAAAAACAAGCAGTATATCTCCGCACTTTCCTGCGAAGAAAACGGCGCTTTCTCGGAAGAGCTTGCAAAGCTTAAAGAAGAGCCGCTTTTATTCAGCTTTGAGGAAACGGCTTCGCTTGCGGAAAAGATAATTGCGGAGGATAAAAACGCTCTTGCCGAAGCGGAAAAAGCGGCGGCAGAGCTTTCCGCAGCTTCGGAAAAGCTTGCGGTGCGGCTTGAACGCTCGGGTATACGGCTTGACGCGGAGAAAAAGCTTGCCGATATTGACCGCAGGATAGAGCAAGCCGAAAAGCTTCGCCCTCAAACGGAAGAACGCTTTGCCGCGGCAAGTGCGGCATACGCGCAGGCGGACGCCCTTGCGGAGCAGATAGCTCGCGAACGCGAGCGGCTTTCCTCGTATGCAGAGCTTAGCCTTGAACGAAAAACTGCAGAAGAAAAATCTGCTCTTGCTGCGGCGGCTTCGGAAAAATGCGAACGCGCGAAAAAAGCTGCTTTTGAAGCAGGAAACAAGATTTGCGAATACAACGCCGAATTTGAAACGATAAAAAATGCTGCAGAAGAAATTGCGCGGCTTGAAGCGGCGGCTGCGGAAAAGAAGCGCATAATGGCTGAACTGACCGCCTTTGCTTATGAAGTCAAGGAACACATGGACGTTTTTGCCGAGCTTGAAAAAGCCAAGTCAGCTTATCTTGAAGCGGCGAAAAAGGCGGAGGAGGATATCTCGGCTTACAATGCGCTTGAACGGGCGTTTCTGGACAGTCAGGCAGGAGTGCTTGCGCAGAAGCTTTCAGACGGGAAACCTTGCCCCGTATGCGGCAGCTGCGAACACCCTCACCCTGCCGTTATCTGCGCGGCAAACGTCAGCGAAAAGGAACTCAAAGACGCAAAGCACAAAGCGGAGAACTCCCGTGAGAACGCCTCGCAGAAAAGCCGTGCGGCAGGAGAGCTTTCGGGAAAGGAAAAGGCTCTGCGGTCGGCGGTTTCGGCAAAGGCAGAAGGCTTTTTCGGCAAGGTCGAATTTGGCGATATAAAGGCAGTTATCAAGCAGAATCACGCGCTTGCAAAGAACGAGCTTACGCAGATAACAAGGGACGCCGCTCTTGCCGAGGACAAGCAAAAGCGTTGTGCCGAGCTTTCCAAGCTTACGGAAAAGGCGCAGGCCGAGCAGAAAAACTCCGAACAGCTTTCCGCACAGTTTTCCTCGCAGGCTGCGGCGTTTGAAGCGCAGGCGGAAGCGGCAAAAGCAGCTGCGGAAAAGCTTGCAGCGGCGCTTGAATTTTCGGGCGAGGACGAGGCCAAGGCGCATCTTTCGGCTCTGGAAAAAAGCAGGAGCGATATCTGCTCCGAGTATGAAAGCGCAAAAGCGGCTTATGACAATTCGGCTGCAAACATTTCTTCGCTCAAATCGGCGGCATCGGCTTATGAATCACAGCTGAAAGACCTGCCGCAGGAGGATATTGAAAAGCTTGCGGAAGAGAAAAACGCGCTTGAAGAAAAACGCCGCGGACTTGATTCGCTCAGATTAAAGCTTTCGTCAAGGATAGATACTAACAGCTTGGCGTTAAAAAACCTTTCGGACGGTCATTCGGAAAGTGAAAAATCCGAGCGGCATTATCAGATGCTAAAATCGCTCTGCGACACGGCAGGCGGCAGCATAAGCGGAAAAGAGAAAATAACCCTTGAAACCTATATTCAGACGGCTTATATGAAGCGGATAACCGACCGCGCCAACGTTCGTCTTATGGAAATGACAGACGGGCGGTATGAACTTGTACGAAGCACAAGCGCCGAATCGCTGAACGGAAAAAGCGGACTTGACCTTGACGTTATCGACCACTACAACGGCACGGTGCGCAGCGTAAAAACGCTTTCGGGCGGCGAGTCGTTTGAGGCGGCTCTTTCGCTTGCGCTCGGACTTTCGGACGAGATATGCTCAAACTCGGGCGGAATCCAGCTGCAGTCAATGTTCGTTGACGAGGGCTTCGGAACGCTCGATGAAGCTTCGCTTTCGCAGGCGGTCGATTCGCTTTGCAGACTGTCGCAGAGCGGACGGACGGTCGGCATAATTTCCCACGTTGCCGAGCTTAAAGAGAGAATAAGCGACAAGATAATCGTTACCAAAGACAAACGCTCGGGCAAAAGTCATATCAGTCATTCGGAAATTTAGAAGGTGACAAAGCTTTGAACTGGATAATTCCTGCCGTGATGTCGGCATTATTCGCCGGAATCACATCGGTACTTGTAAAAATCGGCGTAAAGACCACCGATTCGGACGTTGCAACAGCTATACGAACAATAGTCGTGCTGATTTTTTCGTGGATAATGGTCTTTATCGCAGGAACACAGTCGGAAATAACGCAGATAGACGGCAAAACATGGGTGTTCCTAATTTTGAGCGGACTTGCGACAGGAGCGTCATGGCTGTGCTGCTATAAAGCCTTGCAGATAGGCGACGTAAACAAAGTCACGCCCGTTGACAAATCAAGCTCCGTGCTTGTCATAATCCTCGCCGCCGTTTTTCTCGGGGAAAGCTTAACGCTGCTGCAAGCGGCAGGCGTCGTGCTTATCGCGGCAGGAACATTCCTTATGATAGCCAAAAAGGAAACTGCCGAACCTCAAAAAAGCAGCAGAGGTTGGTTCTTTTACGCCTCACTTTCGGCAGTATTTGCAGCGCTGACATCCATTCTCGGCAAGATAGGCATAAACGGCGTTGACTCAAACCTCGGAACAGCGCTGCGAACGGGAGTCGTGCTTGTAATGGCGTGGCTCTGCGCAGGAGTAAAGGACAAACTGCCTCTTATAAAAAAGATAAACAGCAAAGAGCTTGTGTTCATATTGCTTTCGGGAGTTTCGACAGGTGCTTCGTGGCTATGTTATTACCGTGCGCTGAAATTCGGACGCGCAGGAGCAGTCGCTTCGATAGACAAACTGAGTATAGTTTTTACGGTGATATTCTCACGGATAGCGTTTGGAGAAAAGCTAAGTAAAAAGGCTTCGGCAGGGCTTTGCGCGCTTATCGCAGGAACGCTTATGTTAATGCGTAATTCGTAATGCGTAATTATTACAGCGCTAACATTTGCCGTTAAAACCGCGAAGCGGACGAAAAGTTTCGTCCACCTTTTCAAAGGTGGCGAGGGGTCAAGGGGGCGAGCAGCCCCCCTTGTCGCTTCCGCAGAAGCGAAACTCTCTAAACCATAGCGAAAGGCACAGCATAAACAGCACAAAAAGAAAAGCTTAAAAAAGCGCAATTCACAACAAAAATCGGAAAAGAGAACAAGTTTTGTCTGACAAACACTTGCTAAACCGATTTGTGAATTGCGCTTATTCTATTTTCCTAAAGTAAACTCTCCTCGGGGATAAAACGCGAGAAGCGAAGCGCCGAGCGTTTTGAACCGACATCGTATGAACAGCTATGCACGGGAAAACCGACAATTGAAATTTTTCCGTGCATAGCTGTTTAAATTGCGTCTAAAGGCAAAACTTGTTCTGTTTTCCGATTTTTATGTGAATTGCGCTTTTTTAGCTTTACTTTATCGTGATGTTCAGCTGTGCCTTTCGCTATGGTTTAGGGTATTTCGCGCTCTGCGGAGCGCAACAAGGGGGCTGCTCGTCCCCTTGACCCCTGCCACCCTTTAAACAAAGCGAAATTCTTGCAGAATTAACGTAAACTTTTGTTGACTTCGCGATTTTAACGACAAATGTTAGCTTTGCATTAATTCCGAATTCCGAATTTTCCTCAAACTACTTGGAAAAGATAAAACTTCAAGTAGTCCGTTTCGGGTACGTTCATTAATGTCGGGTGATCGGGCGACTGGCGGCGGACTTCGATAAGCTTCAGCTGTACTTCCGCGTCCTTTGCCGCCGACATAAGCATTTTTACGAAAAGCTCGTTATCCATAAAATGCGAACACGAACAAGTCGCAAGATACCCTCCTCTCGGAAGGAGCTTCATTGCACGGTAGTTTATCTCCTTATATCCTCTTTCTGCGCTGCCTATCGTTCCGCGGCTTTTGGTGAACGCGGGCGGATCGAGGATTATCATATCATACGTTTTTTTCTTCTCCTCGGCAAGCTTCGGAAGCAGGTCAAAGACGTTGGTGCAGATAAAATCCATTCTGTCGTCCAGTCCGTTTGCTTTTGCGTTGCGCATTGCCATATTTACTGCCGTTTGCGAAACGTCAACGGCGGTAACGTGCTTTGCGCCGCCCATTGCGGCATTCAGCGCAAACGAGCCTGTATGCGTAAAGCAGTCAAGTACGGTTTTGCCCTTTGCTATCTTCGCTGCGGCAAGTCGGTTATACTTTTGGTCAAGGAAAAATCCCGTTTTCTGTCCGTTTTCGACATCGACATTATATTTTATGCCGTTTTCGGTTATGACTGTTTCGACCGAATCGGGAACTCCGACAAAATCGGCTTTATACCAGCCTTTATAGCATTCCATTCCCTCAAGCTCGCGGATAGCGACGTCGTTGCGCTCAAAAATTCCGCTTATCTTCTCGCCGTCCTCGTCAAAAACCTCGACAAGCGCACGGAAAACATCGTCCTTGACAAGCTCCATGCCGTAGGAAAGCACCTGCGTTACAAGCAGGTCGTTATATCTGTCGACCGTAAGTCCGGGAAGCTCGTCCGCTTCGCCGAAGACTATCCTGCAGCAGGAAAAATCATCGCCCATAACGGTCTTTCGGTAATCGTAGGCATATTTAATGCGGCGTTTCCAAAAGCTGTAATCGAATTTATCGTTTGCATTGCGTGAGATAAGTCTTATGCGTATCTTGCTTTTTTCGCTGAGAAAGCCGCTGCCGAGATATGAGCCTTTCCCCGAGAAGACATCGACTATACCGCCGTTCGGTGCGCCATCGGACAGGCTTTCTATCTCTGTATTATATATCCAAGGGTGTCCGTTTTTTAGCGAGGTCTCCGCTTTTTTGGTAATGACTGCCTTGGGGTAAATTCGTTCACTTTTCATACTTTCACCTATATTATTAATCGTGACGTTCGTCCTGATTATCGAAGCATTCGCAAAATCTTCCTGCAAAAGCGGCAGGCTCACCGTTTGCGTAGAGGTGCGCGGTATCGCCGAACGAACCAACTCTGAAATATGCTATACCTTTTCTGCGTTCCTCCGAAACGAGCGTTGTAACAGAGGTCGGTGCGGCGCAAAAGCCGTGCCAAAGCAGCACGGGAGATATGCCGAGCATATATCCGAGCATAACGCACTCCACTCCGAAATGGCAGAATAACACTATTGTATCGTTATTAGGCTTTTCGGCACGGTAGAAATTCCCCTCACGAACATAGCCGTTCTCTGCAAGAATTTTATCCAGTCCGTCATAGACCCTCTGCGCTTCGGCAATGACATTTCCACCCGACATAATCGGAGTTTTATACCATTCGTCCTTGCTGTAATAGTCTTCGACCTTTGTCCAGTCCTCGGGCAGCAAGTCCCACGGTATTCTCTGCTCTCCGCTGTATTCATCGGTGACGGGAGCGTGAAACTCACGCAGCCATGGACATTCCTCTGCGGTTCTGCCCATTTTTTCAAGGGTATATGCGGCGGTCGCCTTTGCCCTGCCGAGCGGAGAAACATAGAACTTTCTTACGTCCAGTTTTGATATTCTTTCGGATAAAAGCTCCGCTTCACGCCTGCCCTTTTCGGTAAGATTGTCTATCTCATAGTCGGGGTCGCCGTGCCTTACAATAAGTATCTTCATTTTTTCAATTCCTTTTCGGACAGTATCATATTTTTCCGCTCATTTTAAGCTTATACAAAACAACTTCGCCCTGCGCAAGCGACTTTTTCACATCAATTATACGCTGATTTGAAGAGCCTCTGAACACAAGCGAAACGTCTTTAAGCTCTTCCTTGAACTCGCCGTCAACAAGGACGTCTATAAGCGACAGCATTTCATCGGTGACTTCGCACCTTGCGCGGCTTTCGCTGAGCAGCTCCTTATCAAAAAGATATCCCGAATAGCACCATATATCCTTATCGGGCAGTTCCGAGCGCACTCTGCGCAGCAGCTTTACAAGCTCACGCTGATTATCGGGTTCAAACGGCTCTCCGCCTAAGAGCGTAAGACCGTCAATGTAAGGAAAAGACAGCATTTTTATTATGCTGTCTTCTGTTTCCTGTGTGTACTCTCTGCCGTAACCGAAATTCCAAGTTTCGGGGTTAAAGCAGCCTTTGCAACGGTGAGTGCAGCCGGACACGAATATAGAAACCCTGACTCCCTCGCCGTTTGCAATATCAAAATTCTTTATTTCGCCGTAATTCATTACAGATGGAGTACCCTCTCTCTGATTTCCTGTGTTCTGCCCTGATTCCAGAACTGCGTTCCGATATATCCGCAGGTGCGGCGCGCAACGTTGAGCTTGTTCTGGTCACGGTTGCCGCAATGAGGACATTCCCAAACGAGCTTTCCATCCTCGTCCTCAACGATCTTTATCTCGCCGTCAAAGCCGCATACCTGACAGAAATCGCTCTTGGTGTTAAGCTCCGCATACATAATGTTTTCATAGATGAACTTCATTATCTTTATAACCGCAGGGATATTGTTCTGCATATTCGGAACTTCAACATAGCTGATAGCTCCTCCGGGAGAAAGAGCCTGGAACTGCGACTCGAATTTAAGCTTTGTGAAAGCATCTATCTGCTCGGTAACATGAACATGATAGCTGTTTGTGATATAATTCTTGTCGGTCACGCCCTTGATTATACCGAAACGCTTCTGCAGGCACTTGGAGAATTTAT
>CAMJES010000069.1 GCA_946404705.1 uncultured Ruminococcus sp.
TCCTCCGAGTGCTTCCTCCATGCTTTCGAGATAAGCTTCAACCGGAATATTCCATTTTTCGCAGAACCACCGTGCCGCCTGCTCTTTCAGCTGCGGTCTGTCGGTAATTTTTACGATTACGTAATTCAATCTTTCACCTTCCAAGCGGTTCAATCGTTTTTCTTTTTTATCTCGGCAAGCATACGGTTCATCTTTTCAGCTTCGGAAAAGCTGAGGAAGCATTCGCCGAGGAACACGAGCAGATATGCAATAAATATAGAAATTGCGACTATTATCAAAGCTTTCGGCGTTCTTACGCCGTCCCCAAAATACACATTGAAAAGCACTATCAGCTCTATTATGCAAAAATGAAGCACTCTTCGCACTACTGTTTCCCAAACGGAAAGCTCACGCTTACTGTTGAATATCAATCCCGGAAGCGTCAAAAATACAGAGCGGGCTAACATATTTATCTCCCATCCAAAGCCGACGCTTATCCCGGGATTGATCCCCAAACCGCTCAATACAGCCATATCCGCTGTAAGAAAAAGATATATAAGCAAAAAATTGCTGAACAGCTTTCCTGCAACTTCACGCATGATTTATCCCTCCATAAGCTTTTTCTTGATGTTTTTTGCATACATTCTTGAGATAAGTATCTCTTCGCCGTTTTTCATCTTTGCGTAAAACCTTGAATCAAGCGCAGGACGGAAGGATTCTATCTTAAGAATGTTAACTACCACCGATTTTGAACAGCGGATAAATTTTCTGTCGGAATAAAGCTCTTCTATCTCGTATAAGCGGTTTTTTATGCTGTAAATGTCGTCTGCCGTGTAAGCGAACACCTGCTCGCCGACCGCTTCAAAATAAAGTATATCGGAAAGAGGTATCTGATAGACTCTTTCTTCGATATAGCCAACGACAACATTGCCTTTCATAAGGACATATTCCTTGATATCCTCGAAATCCTTTGTCATTTCAACGCATTCAAGGATAACCTGCTCCTCTTCGGGAGAGGCGGCTTTTCGTATTGTCAAGCGCACATGATCACATTCCTTTCCTTGATAAGATTTATTATACTATATATTCTTCAGATTTTCAACCTAATTTGACAAATTATGCCTATTACAAATAATTAAGAAAAAGCTGAAAAAGGACGGATATACAACAAGCGGCTAAGATCTATCTCAGCCGCTTTATTTAAATGTGATCTCAAACTTGCTATTTCCCGGACATTTTATAACGTATTATCGGTATTGCTCCGTTCGGATTTATTACGAAGCTGCGCTCGGGGGTACATCCGGAATTTCGCTCGGAATTACACTTGGAATTTGTGGCGGAATATAGGTCGGGATATAAATCGGAGAATATGACGGTTCTTCCGACGGAACCGTTTCCGCAGTTGTTTCTTCCGTAGTTTCTTCCGTAGTTTCTTCCGTAGTTTCCTCTGTTGTTTCTTCCGTTGTGGTTTCAGTTGTTGTTTCAGTTGTTGTTTCAGTTGTCTTTTTGGTCGTTTTTTTGGTAGTTTTCTTTGTCTTTTTGGTTGTATTCTCCGGGACTGTTGTTACGGTAGTTTGTTTTGTTCCGGGTGTAACGGTCGTTTCCGCTGTTGTCTGCGGTACTGTCTGAATAGTTGTTACGGGAGCAGCGGTCACGGTAGTTTCTTCGGAAGCCTCTGTTTCGGGAACTGTTGTTACTGTTGTAGTTTCTGCTGTTGTGGCTTCAGTCTGCGTTTCGGAAACTGTAGTCGCTGCAGAACTTTCTGTTTCTTCTGTTTCGCCTCTAAGCTTATTAACTACATTATCATTGAGCGGCATAAGATCATCGTCATTTGAACGAATAGCGTTATCCCTTATAGACGGAGGAATATTATTGTAATCTATATCGCCAACCGGAGGATCAGTCATAAATGTTCCGTTGCCGGCGTCGTCTTCCCCGACTTTAGCGCTGCTGTCGGCAGGAACAGACGCTTTATTTCCTGTTGGATTTCCATTACTGGCGAGAAGGTTTATTTCAACTTCACCCTGGAAAGTATTTTCCGTGATATTATAATTTCCGTCATCGTCTTTTTCGACAGAAACCATAAAGCTTGTTCCTCTTACCGCCATAGTCGCCTTAGGCGTTGCAACTTCATAAGAAGAATTTGCGGAAAGCGGCGTGGTTATCTCGTTAAGTATCGAACCGTTTTGAAGGTCAATAGATGTTCTGCTGTCGGTCGGAGAACCCGTTGCTATAAGTTCAAGCACCGTTCCGCTGTCGAGCAGGATATATTTATCGCTGTCGAGCGATATGCGCAGGGTGCTGTTCTCACCTACGGTCAGCATATCTCCGCTTTCAAGGTTCATTCCGACATAAGCGGCAAGATCGCCTGTATTCTCTCTTGTAACAATAGCTTCGCCGGTGAGTTCAAAGACCTTGAGAACTCTGTATACGTCCTCCTGCGTCAGGATAACACCCGTCAGAACTGCACCGCCCGATACAACTACAACAGCTGCACTCACTATTATTATTTTCACTTTCAATGTCATTGCCGCAACAGCCGCTTTAACACTCATTAAGACCGCCTCCATATATCAAATCAAAATAAAAGGGAGCCGACAGCCTAACCGCATATCGGGTAACACCCAACAAATGCAGCCCGACCGCCATACTCCCGAATAATTCAAAGCTTAGGCTCGTGCTTTGCGCCGCCGGTTTTCACCGGTATTGCCTTTTTATTTGTTAAATGTATTATATCATATTATTAAAAAAAATGCAATATTTTTAGAACAAGTTTGTAGCAAAAATAAAAAATAATCTAATTATTGCAGTTTTTCCAATACAAAAACAACAATATTACTACAAAGCGTTAGCACAATAAAGTATCAAATAACCCTGATTTTCGACAAAAACTCCGCCGAACGCCGCTGATTTTCAACGGATGATGTTTCTATCAGCACGGTCGCTTCCGTGAAATACTTGAAATAATGCTCTTTGAATAGTGTCCAGTCGATCTTTCCTTCACCGATGGCAAGGTGAAGATCGCTTTTCAGGTCGTTGTCATTGATATGCAGGTGCTTCACATAAGGTGCGAGAACCGTCACCCAACGTTCGATATCCGACCCGAACACACAGGCGTGAGCGTAGTCAAAACATACGCCGAAGTTGGGGAAATCGGACAGCTTTTCCGCAAGCGCCGCGAGCATATCGGGAGAACTGTCGCACATATTCTCAATATAAATATTGATTTTGGGAAATTCGGGGAGAATACGGCTCCAGAACGTGAAATTACAGTTCAGCCAGTTGTCCACATAGCTTTGCGCGGTGAAAAACGGGTTGTGGTTCGTGTGAAAAATGACCGCTTCTGTGCCGACTTCAAGCGCCGCTTCAATGCTCTGACGTATCCTCATTTCAGAAGTTTCACGGATAAGCCTGTCGCTGCTGAAAACGAGGACATCGAAAAAATCTCCGTGGCAGGTAAGGGTTTCGGGAAGCTTGTGAGCCTTGTAGCTGTCGGCAATTTCCTTAACGCGTTCTTTGCTGTCAAGCACATCGGGGCAAAAGAAATCGTTGAACTCAAAGCCGAAGCCGTATTCTTCCGCGAGCTTCAGACTTTCATCTATTTTTTTTAACTGCGGTATTATCAGAAACTTACTCATTGACAAGCTCCTTTGCTTTTTGGGCGTCCTCGGCGTTTATTCCGGTAAGAGAGTAGACGAAAACGCCCTTTGACTTTCCTTTGAGCGGAATTTCACCGATAGGCTCGACAGTTATCCTGTCCTTGACCTGCTCATAAACCTTTTCGCTTATAAGCACCTGTCCGCGTTTGGCGTTCGATTCAAGACGAGCGGCGGTGTTGACCGTATCGCCGATAGCTGTATAGTCCATACGGAAATCACAGCCGATATTTCCCACGACCGCAGGACCGCAGTTGACGCCTACACCGAAGCTGACGGATTTTCCGTATTTTTCGAGGAACTTGCTTTCGATAGCGTTTCCTCCGCTTACGATATCGTATGCAGTTTTCACAGCACGGAATACATAATCGTCAAGGTCGAACGGAGCGTTGAAAACTGCCATTGTAGCGTCGCCGATGAACTTGTCGAGGGTTCCGCCGTTACTGAAAATTGCGTTTGTAGTTAAGTTAAGATAGCTGTTGAGGATATCAACGACCTGCTCAGGTTCAAGGCTTTCGGACATGGGCGTAAAGCCTCTTATATCAACGAAAAGCACGGCAATATCGCGGTTTTCGCCGCCAAGCTTTATATGATACTGACCCGTTTTCGCTATCTCCTCAACGACCTGCGGCGCAACATATTTCTTGAATGCGGCGGTTATCTTCCTTTTTTCTATGGTTTCCTGCACATACTTTCTGCAAAGGTTTATCAGATACGCGACCGCCATAAACAGCGGCGCGTAAAGCAGAGGGATAGTCGTGCCGTTGTTATTGAGTACAACGCCGCCTGCGCAGTAGCCTATGAGCAGGACAAGCACAATGGGCGCAGATATACGGAATTTTATCCGCTTTGTCAAAAGATACGCTGCAGCGGCAACTGCGGCATTGCAGAGCGATGTTAATATTCTGTTTGCAGGAACCGGATACTGGCCGTCGATAAGTCCCTGAACTATATTTGCGTGTATCTCTGCTCCGTACATCTGAACGGAGCTGTTGGGAACGGCAAACTGATCCTGCATTCCCGAAGCGTAAGCGCCCACCAAAACGATACAATCCTCAAAAATTCTCGGGTCAACGCTTCCGTCAAGAACGCTGCAAAGCGAAATATGCTCATAGTCGCCCGGACGTCCTGCGTAATTTATCCACATACGTCCGTTTTCATCGAGCGAAGGAGTATTCGGTTCAATACCGTTTTTTTGGCAGTACATAGAATATATCTCCGAAGCGAAGCTGTTGAAAACTCTGTCGCCGTAAAGCTCCGGAGCGGTTTCGGTGACGAAAACCGAGCGCACAACGCCGTCCTCATCGGGCGCGGAATTCACAAAGCCCGTGACGCAGCGATCCTCGATTATCGGCTGATCAATCGCATTTACGGCAAAATGGTCTATGTAGGGTTCGCCGTTTTCGTCAAAGCTGTATCTGCTGGTATAATCAATATAGGAACCTGCAACTATGTTTGAACTGTTGGTGCAGGCTTGTATGAGTGCATTGTCGCCCTGCTCGTCCATTTCGCCGAAAAACATTATATCCATTGCAATAACGGACGGATGCTCGCCGAGCGTGGTTATAAGGTCGGCATAGACGCTCCTTGACCATGTGCCGAAAGGCCCCAGCTGACGAAGAGTTTCATCGTCAATGGCTATTATCTTTATTTTGTTGTTTATCCCCCTCGGAGATTGATAGAACTTATCCCTGAGCATACAGTCAAGGGAGTAGAAAACATCGAAAAATGACGTAAAAAATACGATAAGAAACAGAACAGCCGCTTCTATCACCGTTATCAAGCGTTTATTACCTTTCATATACCCTCCGAACAGTTTATTTTTTCTAATTATAACATATGATAACGGTTTTGTCACTAATTTTTAGAAAAATTATTTAACAAATTATAAAATGTATTTACAAATAAGTAAAATTATGTTATAATATCTTAAAACTCAACGTATTGAAATAGGAAGGATGATTTTTTCATGAACAATATACCTGCAAGCACTCAATCGAACATTCTGCTTGACCAAATTTTCTCCATTACGCAGGATCTATATAAGGAAATGTCACACCCGTCCGAGGATTCTTCGGATAATCACGCAGCAATTTTCAAGCTTCTTACCGCACTTGCAAGAAATCTTGTCAACGCCGACCGAGCAAGCTTCTGGAAATGGGACAAGCGCGCACATGAACTGTGGACGACTGCCGCTGTCGGAACGGGCAGGATAACCATTCCCGAGGGAACGGGTCTTGTCGGAAAGGCACTTGCCGAGCGCAGAACTATCGTTACCAACGACCCCTACAACCACCCCGACTTCAATTCCGATGTTGACAAGAAAACAGGCTATGTGACAAAATCTATCCTTGTTATGCCGATATGCAACTGCAAAGGCGAATTCATCGGCGCATATCAGGCTATAAACAAGCTTGACAACGATGGCAAATTTGATCTTGAAGAGGACTGCAGAAGACTTTCGCTTGCGGCATTTATCTGCGGAATAACGCTTGAGTCCGAAACGTTCCTCGATGATTCCCACCACGACAAGCTGACCGAGCTTAAAAACAGAATGGGCTTCTACAATGATTACACCAAGGATTACAGCAAGATCTTAAACGACACCGAAGCTGTCAGAAGCGTTTCGCTCTTTATATGCGATATCGACTTTTTCAAAAAGGTCAACGATACATACGGCCATAACGCAGGCGACGCTGTTCTTAAGCACGTTGCAAAGAATATCAGAAGCACTTCCCGTATCTGCGATGGAGTTTACCGCTGGGGCGGCGAGGAGTTCATAGTTATCCTCCCCGACACGGGAATTGACCAAGCTGCCGAGACTGCCGAAAGGATAAGAACCACGATAATGCAGTCGGTATGTCAGTTTGAAGATCTGGAAATAAAGGTAACAATGAGCTTCGGCGTAACTCAAATCGACCCTATGAAGTCGATTGAGGACAACATCAAAGACGCTGACGAAAAGCTGTACAAGGCAAAGGAAAGCGGCAGAAACAGAGTTATAAAATAAGCATATATGCAAAGAACCTGTGTGAACTGCACAGGTTCTTTTTTGTTTTATTGTCCGTAATAAGCGTTTGCGCCGTGCTTGCGCAGGTAATGCTTGTCAAGAAGCTCCTGCGGCATACGTCCTGCCTGCGGATCTATCTCCATAGCGTGATAATTCATAAACGCAATTTCTTCAAGCACCACCGCATTGTGTACAGCTTGCGCCGCCGTTTCTCCCCACGCAAACGGCCCGTGATTTTTCACAAGCACGGCAGGTATCGTCATCGGGTCAACGCCCTTAAATGCTTCGATTATGACCGTTCCCGTTTCTTTTTCGTATTCGCCGCCTATCTCTTCCGGAGTCATCGCCCTTGTGCAGGGTATCTCGCCGTAAAAATAGTCGCCCTGAGTTGTACCCATGGGGATTATACCCTTTCCTGCCTGCGCAAACGAGGTTGCCCAACGGCTGTGAGTGTGAACGATACCGCCGATATTTTCATAAGCACGGTACAGCTCAAGATGCGTGGGAGTATCGCTTGACGGCTTATATCTGCCCTCGGCGACCTTGCCCGTGGAAAGCTCCACAACGACCATATCATCGGCTGTCATTCCGTCATATTCAACGCCCGAGGGCTTGATAACGACCATTCCCGATTCTCTGTCGATTGCCGAAACATTGCCCCAAGTGAACGTGACAAGACCGTATTTCGGAAGCATAAGATTAGCTTTAAGAACTTCCTGCTTTAGATTTTCAAGCATTTATTTCACCTCTCCCAACATTTTTTCTGCGCCGAGAGCGCCTTTATATCGTTTCATATATTCATTGAAACCGTTTCTGCCCTTTTCCTCGGGAGTAACGGTAAGCTTTTCCATTCCTGCGAAAACATCATCGTCAAGCCAGTCCGCAAGGCTCTTTTCGCCGCCCTTTATCATATACGCCGCAAGCAGAGCCATTCCCCAAGCGCCGCCCTCGCCTGCTGTTTCCATAACGGAAACGGGAGTATTCAAAGCGTCCGCAAGTATCTGCTGTGCTGCGCCCTTGACCTTGAAAAGACCGCCGTGGCCTGTGAACTGCTCCGCTTTGACCTGCTCCTTTTCAAAAAGAATATCCATACCAATCTTAAGCGAAGCAAACGCAGAATAAAGCTGCGCTCTGAAAAAGTTTGCAAGGTTCATTTTTCCATCGGGCATACGGAAATACATCGGTCTACCGTCGTCAACGCCTGCAACGGGTTCTCCCGAAAGAAGATTGAACGCCGTAACTCCGCCGCAGTCGGCATCGCCCGTCATAGCGTTTTTATACAGCGTTTCATACAACGCAGACTTGTCAATTTTATTGCCCGTAAGCTCCGCAAATTCCCCGAACATCTTCACCCAAGCGTCAAGCTCAGAGCAGCAGTTGTTGCAATGCACCATTGCAACAGGCGCACCATCGGGCGTTGTCACCATATCAATTTCGGGATAAGCCGCAGAGGGATTTTTGTCAAGCACAAGCATTGAGAAAATCGAAGTTCCTGCGGAAACGTTGCCCGTTCCGATGCGTACAGCGTTTGCGGCAGCCATTCCCGTTCCTGCGTCACCCTCGGGAGGACAGACGGGAACTCCTGCCTTTAGTGTTCCGCTTGGGTCGAGGAATTTTGCACCGCTTTCCGTAAGAACTGCGCCTTTTTCGCCTGCAATTTTTACGGGAGGAAGAAACTCCACAAGCTTTTTATCAAAGCCGTGAGCGGAAAGCTTTTCTTCCGTTATTTGCAGATATTTTTCATTGTAGCCATAGTTTTCAACGGGGAAAATTCCCGAAGCTTCACCTATTCCGACCGCTCTTTCACCCGTGAGAAGATAGTTTATGTAGCCTGCAAGGGTTGTGATATGCGCAATTTCGGGAACGTGCGGCTCTTTGTTAAGCACCGCCTGATAAAGATGTGAAATGCTCCACCTCTGCGGAATATTGAAGCCGAGTGCAGCCGTTAAATCGTCTGCGGCTTGCTTTGTTGTGGTATTTCTCCAAGTGCGGAAAGGAACAAGCAGGTTATCATCCTTATCGAACGCCATATATCCGTGCATCATTGCGGAAATTCCCATTGCGCCTACTGTCGTAAGGGTAACGCCGTATTTGCTCTTGACATCTGCGCAAAGCGAAGCAAAACAGCTCCTTATTCCGCTGTGGATATCGTCAAGAGAATATGTCCAGTAGCCGTTTTCAAGGCGGTTTTCCCACTCGTGACTGCCCGAAGCAAGAGGGGAATAATTCTCGTCAATTAGAACAGCCTTTATCCTCGTTGAACCGAGTTCTATTCCGAGATATGTTTTATCAAGTTCAAGCATATATTACCTCCGTATTTTCGCCATAGTATCAAGCATTTCAAGCTGCTGTTCAAAAGCGTTCAGCTCTGTTTTAGCGTCAATAATTACAAGCTCCGTATCGGTCAGCTTTGCAAAAAGGCGTATATCGTCCGCAGTCAGCGCAGTCGAAACTACCGCATGGTGCGCTCCGCCTGCGTATATCCACGCCGCCGAGCCTGTGGCGAAATCGGGTTTCAGCTTCCACATTACTCTTGCAACGGGCAGCTTCGGCATAGCCTCCGGCTGCTTTACAAGGGTGATCAGATCGGAAGAGCGTCGT
>CAMJES010000070.1 GCA_946404705.1 uncultured Ruminococcus sp.
GTCCGCTTCGCGGTTTTAACTACAAATGTTGGCTTTACAATAATTCCGAATTCCGAATTCCGAATTCCGAATTATTCTTAGTTACTTTACCGTTGTGATATCGGAGCCGAACCACTTTTCGGATATCTCGCCGAGTTTTCCGTCAGCCTTCATTTCGGAGAGGATCTCCTGAACCTTATCGCGGAGCGCCTGGTCGTTCTTTCTGAAGCCGATCGCATACTCCTCTTCTTCAAGTCCGTCTGCAAGAAGGACATAGTCCTTGCCGCTTTCCTTTATCTCATAGTTTGCGACAACGGAATCCATAAATACTGCGTCAACAAGGTTGAGTTCAAGCTGCTGGAGGCATTCAACGTTTGTTGCAAGTGCATTTTCGGTAATGTTAAGTCCTGCGTTCTGGAGAATTTCCTGCGCTGTTGAGCCGCTCTGTACCGCAACAGTCTTGCCGTCAAGGTCAGCCTGAGAAGCGATCGCGCTGTCCGCTGTTACTACGAACACCATTTCATTCTTCATATAAGGTTCGCTGAGGTTCATAACTTCCTGTCTTGAAGCGTTTATCGACATACCGTTCCATATACAGTCGATCTTTCCTGCATCAAGATCCTGCTCCTTTGTATCCCAGTCGATAGGCTGTTTTACAAGCTTAACGCCAAGACGGGCGCAAACCTCCTCTGCGCAGTCGATATCGAAGCCGACGATCTGGTCGTTTTCATCGGTATAGCCCATAGGCTTGAAGGTTGCGTCAAGACCGAGGATAAACTCGCCCGAGTCAAGCACTTTCTGGAGAGAGTTGTCCTCGCCTGCTTCCGTAACAGCGGCGCTGTCGTTGTTTGCGGCGGCGGTGGTTTCTGTTGTGCCGTTTGAGCTTGCGCAGCCTGCGAGCATTGCAGGAACGAGAGCCATTGCGGCGATAAGCTTTGCAATTTTGTTTTTCATAAATATCCCTAACCTTTCAAAAATTTGTTTTTGCATAAAAGATTTTTTGCAGAATAATAATAGCACATTTGCACATTTATGTAAAGCTTGAAGCCAAAACTTCGGGATTTTGTGATAAAACATCCGTAAAACAGCGGCGTTTTTATTGCAAATCACAATAGGCGGAGCGGTAATTGAATTAGGTTGATAAATGGAATTTGTATCAATGTTTAATTTGTAGGGGCGGATTCTATATCCGCCCGATTCACGGAATATCGTTACACGGGCGGATATGGAATCCGCCCCTACAATTTGCGGAAAATTCCCATTTTGTCGAACGGGTGACCCGTCACCTACAAAAAGGCTGTTTTTTTCAGTTAGTTTTTAAGCTTCTCCCATTCGCTTTCTTTAAATCCGACAAGAACGGTGTTGTCCGTTACGATTATCGGACGCTTTACAAGCATTCCGTCCGAGGCGAGCAGTTCAAGCTGTTCCTCTTCGGTCATTGTCGTAAGCTTTTTTGCAAGCTCCATTGAACGATAAAGCATTCCGCTTGTATTGAAAAATTTCTTTAAGGGCAGACCGCTTGCCTTGTGCCATTTTTTCAGCTCGTCAAGGGTCGGGTTCTGCTCTTTTATGTTGCGTTCCTCGTATTTTATTCCTTTTTCGTCAAGAAATTTCTTCGCTTTCTGACAAGTTGTGCATTTCGGGTAGCATATATACTGCATAATTTTCCTCCTAAAATGTAATTCCGCATTTTCTGAGCGTTTCTGCGGAAAGGTCGTTGACATTGATTATTTCGGGCGGCGTTTCGGGGTGTTCGCGCAGAAGCTTTTCCATCCATATCATATTGTACCACCGTCCGAACTTGTATCCGCACTTTTGAAACTCGCCGACAAAGCGGTAACCAAGGTGCGAATGAAAATTCTCGCTGTTTCGGTCGAGATGCTCGTCATCCTCGCCGCTCGGAACGCCTATGCAGGCGCAAAGGTTGTAGATATTCATTTCCGAGAGGATATTTTCAAGCGTTTCATAAAGCTTTTTTCCGATACCCTGCTTGCGGTGGTTTATATCGACATATATTGACGTTTCGGCGGAATGTTCATAAGCCTTTCTTCCGACAAAGCTGTGGACATAGGCATAACCGACAATTTCGCCGCCGATCTCTGCGCAGATATAGGGAAATTTCTGCTTGATATTTTCTATCCTTGCGGCAAACTCGCTCACGCTCGGGACTTCGTATTCAAAGGTTATCGCAGTTTCGAGGACGTAGGGCTTATATATCGAAACAAGCTTCGGCGCGTCGGATACTTCTGCAAAGCGAATAGTAATACTGCTGTTCATTTCGGGTACACTTCCTTTCGGGATAGATTATACCACTTATGCCCCTAAAATGCAAGAATAATCGGCGTAAAATTCAAATTTGACAGTATAAATTGTATGTGCTATAATCATTAAATATTTCGGAGGTGAAGTGAATGAAAGAGAAAAACAGTATATACCGCCGCGCGATGGCTCTTGCCGTGCCGATGATGATACAGAACGGCATAACGAACATGGTCGGATTGGTCGACAGCGTTATGGTCGGCAGTCTTGGAACAGAGGCAATGACGGCGGTTTCGATAATCGGTCAGCTTATATTTGTATTCAACCTCGGCATATTCGGTGGAATTTCGGGACCGGGCATCTACGCCGCCCAGTTTTACGGTCAGGGAAACACCGAGGGTTTTAGAAGCGCAGTTCGTATGAAACGCTTTATATGCTTATTCTTCCTTGTAGTCGGAGTGTTGGCGTTCATTTTCGGAGATGAATTTCTGATAGGGCTTTATCTTAAAGGCGAAAGCGAAACCATTGATGCTGCGCTGACAATGCAGACTGCAAAAGAATATCTGAAAATAATGATATTCGGTATGCTGCCGTTTGTTATAACGCAGATATATGCAAGCTCGCTGCGCGAATCGGGCGACAGCATAAAGCCGATGACAGCAGGAATCATATCGGTCATTGTGGATATCGTGTTCAACTATCTCCTTATTTTCGGAAAGTTCGGTTTCCCCGAACTCGGCGTTAAGGGCGCAGCGATAGCAACGGTGCTTGCAAGAATAGTCGAGATGTTCGTTGTAGTAATATGGGCGAACGCACGTAAGAAAAAACACGAATTTTTGCAGGGATTGTACCGCACATTCCTTGTTCCTAAAGAGCTTTCGTTTAAAATGCTGAAAAAAGGCTTTCCGATTTTCCTTAACGAGTTTCTGTGGGCAGGCGGACTCGCGGTGCTTACGCAAACCTATTCGGCAAGAGGATTGGAGATAGTCGCAGGACTGAACATTTCAAATGCGCTTTGCAACCTGCTGAATGTCGTGTTTGTCGCGCTCGGAAATGCGGTCGGAATCCTCATCGGTCAAACGCTCGGTGCAGGTGAGTATGACAAGGCAAAGAAAGACTCGTTCGGACTGATGAAGTTTACGGGTGGGATATGCCTTATCCTGACAACAGCTCTGATATCGGTATCGCACATTTTTCCTATGGTCTACGATACCACGGACGAGGTGCGTTCGCTCGGGTCGAGTTTTATCATAATAACAGCAGCGTTTTTCCCTGTGCAGGGGTATCTCAACGCAATGTATTTTACTCTGCGTTCGGGCGGAAAGACGTTCATAACCTTCCTTTTCGACAGCGTTTTCTCATGGGTGTTTACGGTGCCGCTGGCATTTGTGCTGTGTAGACTTACACAGCTTCCGATACTTGTGGTATACACTATCGTAAACGCCGCCGATATAATAAAAGTTGTTATCGGGTATATAATGATTCGTAAGGGAATATGGATAAGCAGCATTGTGGATAATGCGTAATTATTCAATTCGGAATGCGGAATTCGGAATTATTAAGAACGCCAAATGTTAGCTTCGCAATAATTCCGCATTCCGAATTCCTAATTCCGAATTTTCCTCTCCCCCCTCTTGACGAAACCGACTAAATTTACTAAAATAATAATGTACAACAAACCTTACTTTTGAAAGGAATGAAAACCTATGCCAAATGCAAAATTCGGCCCTGCCGGAACAGCGGCAAGCTTCAAGGAAATGGGCTACAAAAAATCCATACAGCTCGGCGATTATCTGACAAAATTCGGCCTTGACCACTTTGAATACCAATGCGGTCAGGGTGTTCGTGTTTCCGAGGAGAGCGCAAGGGAGATAGGCGCGGCTCTGCACAAAGCAGGCATAAGCGTTTCCGTTCATGCGCCCTACTTCATCTCGCTTTCAAGCATTGAAGAGGAAAAGCGTCTTAACTCGCTCGGCTACATCACCGCTTCGGCAAAGGTCGTTAACGCAATGGGCGGCGACAGGATAGTTATCCACAGCGGCTCCTGCTCAAAGATATCCCGTGAAGAAGCGCTCGAGCTTGCCAAGGACACAATGAAGCGCGCTCGTGCGGAGCTTGTTTCGCTCGGACTTGAAAACGTCCGCTGCTGCCCCGAAACTATGGGTAAGATAAACCAGCTCGGCGACCTGCACGAGGTAATGGAGCTTTGCAAGCTTGACGAAAGCTTTATCCCCTGCATCGACTTCGGACACCTCAACGCCCGAACGCTCGGCTCGATAAAGGACAAGTCCGACTATGAAAAAATTCTCGATACTATCGAAAACGAACTCGGCAGCGAACGCTTGAAATGTTTCCATTCGCATTTTTCGAAGATAGAATACACCGAAAAAGGCGGCGAGAAAAAGCACCTCACCTTTGCCGACACGGTTTACGGCCCTCAGTTTGAACCGCTTATGGAACTTATCGCCAAAAAGAACCTCACCCCGATATTCGTATGCGAAAGTGACGGCACTCAGACCGAGGACGCAAAGACGATGAAGGATTTTTACGAAAGCATTTTGTGATAGAATTGTAACCATACTGTAATTGCTATTTCGGAAAGAAATGGTATAATTATAGTCACAAAGCATAGCCGACCGATTCATTGCTTTGGTCGGCTTTTTTATTGGGGGAAAATATTATGATAAACAAAAGATTTGCGGCAATTATCCTTTCGGCTTTAATTCTTACGGCTTGCGGAAATGCTCAGACGACTTCAAACGATGCCGAAGAAACAACGGCAACCACAAGCGAAACTACAACTGCAACCCAATTATATGAAATTATCACAGATGAATATGGAAATGATATCGTGATCGACAATAGCGGCGATGCGATCGAAGAAACCGCAGAGGGCTTTGAAACAACTGCCGCAGAGTATAACACGGGCAATCCCGAAGAGGGACTTGTATATTTTGTTCAGCCGAGCATAATGCTGTATCCGAGATACAAGCAACTCGACGACTGGGAGTGCCGTGACACCGAGGTTCTGCGCAATTTCCATTATGACGGCGAATGGAATTACTGCAAGGAGCTTATCTTTGCTTTTTCAAACTTCACGGACGAACCCGTGACCGTTGACAGCATACAGATCTTCTGCGGCGATGAACCCGTCAGCTTCACAAACGGTTCGGACACGCTCGACATAAATTTCACCGTTCAGCCTATGCACAAGACAGACTATCTTTTACAGTCGGAAGACTTCGATTATTCCGCCTGCGAATCGGGAATTTACCGAACGGTCGTTAATATCGGCGGCGAGAAGTCCGAACGTGAGTTTTACATAAATAACTGCGAGCTTTATCGTGCGAAACATTCTGCCGAAAACTGGGGGTCTTATGACGATAACGGCAACTACGTTTCTTACGAATACGACGTATTTGCGCCGACGTTTTTAAACGAGGAACAGCAGCATATTTTTGCGCAGGCAAACGGCGTTATGTCTGACTGGTTCTGGTGCAGCAGTATTATGCGAGAATCCTACCGCAGCACACACACTCCGGATGATTTTATGCAGCTTCTTTACAGCGTTTTTACCGAAGAATACGCAAATGAGCTTTCCAAAATCTATATTGATGAAAACGGTAATTTTGTTGACAACGGCGGCGATCGAGGAAGTAATATTTGTTACTTCGACCATTGCTTTATCCCCGTTTCAGCTGATGAAAACACGGTCGAATTCAAGGCTGTTGTTACATATTGTCACTCCGACAATCCTTATGAATTAAGCTTTGACGATGATTTTCACTATGTTATGAAAAACACCGAGAACGGCTGGAGAGTTGACAGATTTGATGTTTGGAATTGATATTTGACAAATCAACAATTTGGTATTAAAATAATAGGAGCGGAGAAGGGGACGCCCCCTTGGGCAGTTCGCAAGTTAATGTTTTAAATGCTCAAAGTTGGCGGCTCGGTAACGTTAAAATCTTTATCGTTATGGTAATGAATTTCTTCGCTCCTATTTGTTTTGTAAAAGAGGTACAAAAAATGAAAGATATACTTATAATCAACGGACCTAATCTGAACCTGCTCGGCGAGCGCGAACCCGGCATCTACGGAAACGACACTTACGAAAGCCTTTGCACCGAGTTAAAGGCTTTTGCAAAGGAAATCGGCTTCGACAGCTGCGAATGTTTTCAGTCCAACCACGAGGGCGAAATAATCGACAAAATTCACGCCGCGCGCCTTGACAAATGCGGCATCGTCATCAACGCAGGCGCTTATACGCATTACAGCTATGCTATCCGCGACGCTATTGAAGCTGTAAAAATTCCCGTTGTCGAGGTGCATATCTCCAACATCGAAAAGCGCGAGGAATTCCGCCATACTTCCGTTATTTCGCCCGTTTGCAGCGGCACTATCTTCGGCTTCGGCAAAATGGGATATTTCCTCGGAATGAGAGCCGTCTGGGAGTATTGCCATGAATAATATCAAAAAACTCCGCTCCGAGATGCCGCAGGAGAATTACTGCGCACTTATCACTTCCGACATAAACCGCCGCTATTTCTGCGGAATGAAATCCTCGGCAGGCGCAGTCCTCGTCTTCCCCGATGCGGCGTATCTTCTTATCGACTTCCGCTACTTTGAAAAAGCTAAGGAAAAAGTAACCGTCTGCGAAGTCGTCCGCTCGGTCAAGTTTTACGACCAGCTTTCCGACCTGCTCCAAAAGCACGGCACGGAAAAAATCTATATCGAAGCCGATACAATGACCGTTTCCGAGCTTTCAACATATAAAGAAAAGCTTTCGGGATATGAAATAAACTCAACAAGCTTTTTAAGCAAAGCTATAACCAAGCTTCGCAGCGTGAAAACACCGTCCGAGCTTGAAAAAATGCAGAAAGCGCAGGATATCGCCGAAGCCGCGCTGGAAAATGCGCTTGCAAACGTTATAAAAGAGGGCGCGACCGAGCTTGAAGTCGCAAGAGCGCTCGATTTTTATATGCTTTCCCACGGCGCAGAGGAAATTTCTTTTGAAACCATCGCACTTTCGGGTAAAAACACCTCCGTTCCGCATGGCGTCCCCTCGGATAAGAAAATTCAAAAGGGAGAGTTCGTTTTAATGGACTTCGGTGCAGTTTTTGACGGCTACCACAGCGATATGACAAGAACTGTCTGCGTAGGCGAGCCGACCGCCGAAATGCGCGAGATATACGATATAACCCTCGAAGCGCAGAAACGCTGCCTTGATATGCTGAAGTCGGGTATCGTCTGCAAAGACCTTGACGCCTGCGCCCGTGATTATATAACCGAAAAAGGCTACGGCGAAGCGTTCGGCCACGGTCTTGGTCACAGCGTTGGCCTTGAAATTCACGAAAGCCCTGCCGCAAATACAAGAGATACGACCATCCTCACGGAAAATATCGTTATGACCGTTGAACCGGGCATCTATCTCCCCGAAAAATTCGGTGTGCGCATTGAAGATTGTGTTTTTGTCACAAAAAACGGTTATACTAACTTTGCACACTCACCAAAAAATCTGCTTATTTTATAAAAATCTTATAAAAGTAATAAAAATTACGCAAAAACACTTGCAATGTGCGCGATTTTGTAGTAAAATGATTATAAGGCTATTTATGCATAATTTTGAATTTATTTATACGGAGGTATTTTATGATCACAGCAGGCGATTTCAGAAACGGCGTTACCTTTGAGGAGGACGGCAACGTACTTCAGGTTGTCGAATTCCAGCACGTTAAACCGGGCAAGGGCGCTGCTTTTGTAAGAACAAAAATCAAGAACGTTATTACAGGCTCTGTAATTGAAAAGAGCTACAACCCTTCCGCAAAATTCCCCACAGCTTTCGTTGAAAGAAAGGATATGCAGTATTCCTATAACGACGGCGACCTTTACCACTTCATGGATCCCGAAACTTATGAGGATCTTCCCGTTTCTCCCGCAGAGATCAGCGACAACTTCAAGTTCGTAAAGGAAGAAATGATCTGTAAGGTATGCTCTTATAAGGGCAAGGTTTTCGCAGTAGAACCGCCGAACTTTGTTGACCTTCAGGTTACACAGACAGACCCCGGCTTCGCAGGCAATACAGCTACAAACGCTACAAAGCCCGCAACTCTCGAAACCGGTGCCGAAGTTAAGGTTCCCCTCTTCATCAACGAGGGCGATATGATCAGAATCGACACAAGAACAGGCGAATACATGGAAAGAGCGTAAGCCTATCCATTACCTGCTCTGCAACTTTTTAAATCGGAGGTAATCTTTATGAAGCTTGGCGAAAAGGTTTCTTACCTTAAAGGTCTTATGGACGGACTTGAACTTGACACATCCACAAAGGAGGGCAAGATCCTTGCTCTTATGGCTGACGTTCTTGAAGATATGTCGGTATATTTTGACGATGTTCAGGATCAGATCGACGAGATCGTTGAAGTTGTTGACGCAATCGACGAGGATCTTTCCGCAGTAGAGGACGATCTCTACGACGACGAGGAAGACGATGATTACGACGATGTTTATGATGATGACGATGATTACGGCTTTGATGATGACGAAGAGCTTTATGAAGTATGCTGCCCAACCTGCGGAGATACCATTCAGCTCGGAGAAGCTATGCTCGAAGAGGGCGAAATGACCTGCCCCAACTGCGGCGAGCATCTCGAATTCGACTTTGACGAAGACGAAGACGAATAATCGTTTTATACAATAGTATATCAGCAAATCTGTTTCAGGGCGAGGTGAAATTCCTCACCGGCGGTAAAGTCCGCGAGCCAAGTTCTGTATAGGAGCAAGGTTGATTCGGTGAAATTCCGAAACCGACGGTATAGTCCGGATGAAAGAAACAGCGCTATCCTTGCGCCATTATGCCCGTGAATAGAAATATTCACGGGCTTTTTCTGTCACAGATTGCTCTTATAAATCATTTAATCTTATGG
>CAMJES010000071.1 GCA_946404705.1 uncultured Ruminococcus sp.
GACTATGGTAAACTATTAAAATTTTTAGACTATATATGTCAAAAAGCCCGTATTTGCTGATAAATACGGGCTTTTTGACGTACAAATATCATAACATTTCAAAAAAATAGAGGATATGTCCTTTATTGCATATCCTCTACCAAAACAATGTAAAATCGCCCTATTCTCGTAAGCTCCTATTGTTATGGTGGAATTCCATACAAAAAGCGTTACCTTTCAAAGCGAGAGGTAACGCTTTTATATCGAAATATAGCTGCTTTGGTTAGTGTGCCCATATGAGATATTCACTATTTTTATAATTATAACATATAAAGCCAATAGATACAACATTTTGTTGAATTTATTGGCTTTATTGTGTCATTTTATGGACAGCAAAGCATTATTCGGTCTATTTTTAAATATTACTTTGTAAAAAATATAAATTTCCTGACAAGATGACTTGATAAATGCATTTATCGCTGTTTTTTTCTGCCCACTCCGTATTCGGGAGCAGCTTATCAAATTTCGTAACTATTGAAAAGAATCCGTTTGGATATGAAAGTTACAATGAACTGAATTCTATTACCGTTTCTGATCAAATCTTCGATAATAACTCTCCAGCTTTTCCTCACATATATTCAAAATCTCCTCCTTGTCCCCATCGGAAAGATTTTTCCAGACAGTAGGCTCAACCTCAATAATGCCCAGAGTCTTTGTATGCCGAAGCATCTGCATATCTTCAAAACGCTTGAAAGGATTGGAAAGAATATTTCTCTGTGCATCCTTGTCGGTGTAGCCTCCTTTTGTAAAAATGCTGTTCGCCTTTTCAACAACAAGTCCGCTGTTTCGTCTGTCCTCATAGTAATTTCTGAAATAAGAAACAATATCATCCAGCTTTATCCTGCCCTTTGCATCTGCGTTGGCAAGGATAGCTTTTATCAGCACAGGCTTATATGAATAGCTCATATCCATCTGACGTATCATTTCCATAAAAATCTCTTTGCGGTTTTCATCATTAATAAGCTGCCAGCCAAATTTTTCGGCAGTTTTTTCAAGAGTTTCTTCAGTAAAATATTTGAACGTTCTGTGCTCACTTATGGGAACGATCAGATCGGGAATTATCTCTCCCTCACGAATGTATTTTTCAACCGTTTCGGATGAAGCGTCAACACGACGGATAAACTCCATCTGTGATATCATTCCTTCCGCTTCTTCCTGCCAGTTGAACACATCAACAGCTTCATAATCGGTGGCGCTCACAGGAAAATCAATTATTGCATCAGGCTTTTCTCCCTTTGCATACAGTTCATCATCCGCCGCCTTCTGCAGTTTTGTTCCGAGAACAAGTTTGCCGGGTTTATACTCACATAATTTAAAAAGTCTGTGCATAGAATAAGGCATATTATACTGACTTGCATTATCAACAAAGTCAAACACCAATAGACTTTCCTTACCTTCTGCAAGCCTCATTCCACGTCCAAGCTGCTGCGTATAAAGCACCTTTGACATTGTCGGGCGAGCCATGAAAAGTACTTCCGTTTCGGGACAGTCCCAACCCTCGTTCAACAGATCGCAGGCACATAATGCCTTGATATCTCCCTTTTGAAATTTTGCAAGAAACTCTTTTCTCTCGGAAGATTTCATGCTGCCCGAAACTGCTGCAGCATTTACTCCACGTTCTCGTATCATTCCTGCGATCTGCTCTGCGTGCTTAACGCTTGCACAGAATACTACCGTCCGCTTTGTGCTGACATATTCCATAAATGTATCAACGATAAGCTGATTGCGTTCGGGAACAAATATCTTGCTTTCAAGGTCACGAATATTATACTGAACGCTGTTGAAACGCACCTTTGTAAGGTCAATATTTGTATGTATTCTTATGCAGCGCACAGGCACAAGCTCACCTATCTCAACAGCCGTTTGTATATCAAGCTTGTGTGCGGTATTCTTGAAAATATCAAGTATATTTTTATCATCTGAACGTTCTGGTGTAGCTGTCAGACCAAGCGTGAATTCAGGTTTGAAATATGCCAGCACCTTCTGATATGTATCAGCCGACGCATGATGCGCTTCGTCAATAATGATATATCCGAAATCATTTTCCTTGAAATGCTCAAGATTAAGTGCAACGCTCTGCACACTTCCGCATACAACAAAAGTGTTCGACTGTTTGACAGTATCAACATATTTACCGACAGAAACACCTTTCCATAAACGTCTGAATGTTTCATAAGCCTGCTCGACAAGTTCGTGAGTATGAGCAATAAATAATGTCCGTTTTCCTACACTGATCGCATCAGATACAGCACTAACAGTCTTGCCAGTTCCCGTTGCGTGATAAAGCAAAGCTATGGTTTCATGATTTTCACGCATTTTACGCAAAGCTTCAAGTGCCTGTTTTTGATGCTCCTTCAGTTCAAGACTGCTGCCATCAATGGCTTTACCCTTCTGTGACGGAAGATAATCCGACACCTCACGAAACATCGGAGTATTTCCGAGAAACACACGCAACTCGTCCTTTACAGTATCGGGCTGTATCTGCATCTGTCGGACTGCCCAGCGATAAACGTCCCATCCGAGATGGATCATACTGTTCTGTTTGAGAAGATCATCACAAAACTTATTCTGTGAAACAAGCTTCGGGTTGTGGCTTGCCTCATCATCTATTTCAACAGCAATTTTCTGTGAACCGTTTTCAATGTAGAAATCAGCAAATCTGTCATTCTGATAAATATCATAAAAATGATACTGGGTATAAAGATAACCAGCCTTTTCTGCTCCGAAAGTTTCACTGAAAAGCTCTATAAACAGGTCTTCCGCACTGCTTCCCGATGCCGACCTTAGTGCTTGCTCTGCCATACTATTCATCTACCTTTTCAAGAAATATCCTGTCTTTGAAGCCGCCGCGCTTTTCAGCTTTTTCAGCTCTCACACGTTCAAGTTCGCCTATGGAATATCCTCTTGCCTCTGCGATAGCATACATGACTTCAAGCATATCCGCAAGCTCTTCAAGACTCTTGTCAGCCTGATATTCGGCACATTCTTCATTCAGCTTTTTGTCAAGTTCAATAAGATATTCTGTTTCCGTCAAAGTATGACAATATGCTTTTTTGCCTACGCTTTCGATTATTTCGGGTATTTTGTCACGGACGAGTTTGTTATGTATGAGCATAATTATTCTCCTTTTTTATAGAAACGACAGCTGCTCCGTCCTGTAAAAAGCGTGTTCAAGCTCCTGCAGCGGTTCTGCTTCCAATGTTTCAATATTACTTAACGGCCTTGCTTTTAGCTTTAGCTTATAGCTGTTGCTGAAGCATTTAACGATCTCGGCTGTATCAAGGTGAGTGAAGCATATCAGCTGAATCCTGAATTTTCTGGCTATCTCAAACATTGGCGTAAGCAAATGTGCAGATGAAATTGGTCCGAACGGATTATCAAGTATCAGCACTCCGCTTGAATCCTTTATCGAATTGGATATACTGCGTGAGAAATTCATCATTGATAGAATAAGTGCAAAGAATACAACAAAACGTTCCCCACCGGAGTTCTCCGTCAATGCTTTCTCCCATTTTCGATAAGAACTTGTCCGGAGCGAATTACCTATCTTATATACCGAAACAGGTATTTCATCCTTTCCGATATAGCTGTTGAGCAGCCTGCGGTAATTCATAATACTATGTGCCGACTGTTCACGAGTTCGGATATCGTTTTTTTCGTAATTGTTCAGGTATTCCTTAACGCTGTCTTGAATATACTGCTCCATTCTTGTCTTTGGAGCAGTATCATCCTGTAATATTTCAGGCAGGTCTATCTTTATCATCTGTTTGTTCTGTTCAAAAATTTTTACAGAGGACTTCTTTGCAAGATTTTTCAGATCATCATACAGCGATTTGATCCTTTGCATACAATTACTTACAAGCTCTATTTTACTGCTTTCAATATCTCTGAGTTCAGTATCAAGGCGACCTCTTTCCTTTTCAAGAGTCTGCATATCCTGTTCAAGCTTTTCATCCATTGTAAAATACTTATCCTTATCGGTTTCATTGTTTATAAATCCCATTAGTTGACTTGTGATGTTTTTGAACATAATACCACATTCAGAATACTTTAAAAGATTACCTTTTATCCATTCGAGAGCTTCTTTTTCAGCTTTATGTAAACTCTTTTCAGAGCTTTCTATACTGCTGCGGATATCTTCGATTTTATCATCATAGATCTCTATAATATGATGAACATCGAAATTATCATTGTACTTTAGAGCAAACTTTTCCGATCTGTTAAGTTCAGCTTCCAGCTTTTTCGTATTGAACGAAACATCCGATATTTCATGATTGATCTGCACGATCTTGTCTGTATATTCTTTGATACGTTCATCAAAATTTGTACCTATTTCCGATTTGAGCAAAATCTCCTTCCCAAAATCACTGATCTTGTTTTCTGTTTCCTCCAGATTTTTTATAATTAGTTTTAAATTGGCTTCGTGAACAGCTTCCTCACTAAGTGCCTCCCGCCATTCCACCTCTGCATCATTTTTTATATCTTCTTCAATAGCAATCGCTTCTTCCGAATATTCAACAACGCTGTATTCCTCTTTTGAAACATTCATTTTGTCAAGTAAAGCTGTCAAATCCGCAATTTTTTCACTGCACTTCTCAAGGTCGTTATCCAGCCTCTTCTTATCATTGTCAAATTCTTTCCGAAAAGCATCAAATTCTGCTTTCAGTTCATCATAGGGTTCAGAAAGCAGCTCCGCAATATCTCCGTCGGTTTCGGAATAAACCTTTAGATACTCTGTTTTCTTTTCTGCCGCAGATTTCTGCGCACTTGTAAGTTCCTCTGACAATATCTTTAATTCATCCAGAATGTCAGTTACAGAATTGATCTGTTTTTTCAAAAAGTTCAGTCGTTCTTCGTTTTTGGAAATGCTGCTTAAAGTATTATAATACTCGTCCATTTTACAACAAACATCACCGAAACGAGTTTCTCTTGCTTCAAGCTGCAGCAGTTCTTTTGATAATTCCTTCTGACGCTCATTTATTTTTTCTCTGCGTTCGGAAAGCATCTTGTTATCGTTATTGATACTGTTGATCTCGTTACCAATATTCTTAAGCTTGTCCAACAATGCCTTTTGTTCGGCTGATTTTTCATTTCTGTAACTTTCGGGATAATCAAAATCGCGAACAGCAGAAAGCTGTGATTCCCTCTCGGAAAGTTTTCCTTGTAGATTCAGCAGTTCTTCATTTTTATTGTCGATCATTTCAACAATACTATTTATATACGAATCCTTATCATTGAAATATCCGTGTGAATAGACTGCAAGAAACTCTGAGCCACTCGTTTTTCTGCCTTCGGTAATATCCGAGATCTCCGAAAGAGTAAACACAGGTATCGCTGCAGCTATCCAACTGTCCTCCCCAACGCTGTCGAATATATTTCGACGGGCTTTATCGTCATTTACAATAACAGAAAAAGCCACAAGAGGCTCAACATTTAGTATCCTGTCGCAAAGCTCCTTATGCTCAGAGAGATATACCGTTCCCGTTTGATAATCGACACCTGTATTATCAAGAAAATCAACCGCACTCTGCGGAATATGAACATTACCTTTTTCGGCATTGAGCTTCTGCTCCGACAGACTTTCTTTTCTGCGTTCACAAACCTTTATTTCATCATTCAGTGCTGCAATCTTTGAAACAAGGTCGTTTTCGGGTTCTTTTGTAAACGCTTGCTTTTCAGACATAGACAAGGATATAAGCACATCACAAACGGCCTTGAATTTTTCATCATATTCAGCAAGTTCCGCTTCAACTTTTGCAGAATCACATTCGGTTTCGTATTTTTTTATATTCAATTCGGATATTATTCTCTGATTATCGGCAATTCTTTCTTCATTATGCTTGTATTCTTTCGAGAGATCTTCATTCTCATTAAGCTTGGCATTTTTATCCAACATCAAACGCTGTTTTACATCTTCAATTTCTTTAGTATCATATCTTCCATCAAGCATTTTTGTAATGCTGATATTCAAAGCATATAAACCTTTAGAAATATCATTGTCAAGCTGATCTCTTTGACCGCTCTTTTTATCGGTTTCCGACTTTAATCCGCTGTGTTCCGATGAAAGCTTATTCCGTTTATCGGTAAGCTCATTTATATTTGCAGCATTAACTGCAATTTTCTCTGAAAGCTCTGCAAGCTTTTTCCGAGTATCCACTAAGAGCTTTTCTGCTGCAATATGCAATGAATAACAAACTGCTTTTTTACGCTCATCAAAATCATTATCCGTCAGTTTTCTGAGTTGAGTCTGAAGTTCAATCTGATTTTCTTTTTGCTCGACCAATTCGCTGTACTTTTCTGCCGCATGAAGCACCTTTATATTATGCTCTGCGGTATCCTTTTTCAAGTTTGCATTATTGATCTTTTTATTCAGATCATCGACAAGCTGTTCTTCTTTTTCCTTGATCTCTGTATCTCGATACCAACCGTAAGAAAGCTTTTCGATCTCAATTCGAAGCTTTTTTTCTTCTGTAGCTGCTTTTTCGTCTAAAAGTCTATCAAGCAGTGAATTTGATTTTGATATAGCATCTTTAAGACTGACAATATAGTCAAACAACTCCCTTACCGAGCTTTGCTTTTCATCATACAAACTCCAGAGCTGCTTTACCTGCGGAGAGAACTCGTTAAGCTGCCCGATAAAATCATCTATTCTCTTCCTTTGCTCGATCTTACCCGACATCTGCGCACAGCTTTCCGCATAGTTCATAAACATTGTATCAACAGATTCATCGTCAGCATCATTTATTCCTTTCCCCGATGTAATTCCGGGTATGATAAATTGATCAAGCAGCTTATTGGTGGTGTTATATCCCTCTATAAATTGCTCGATACCCCCCTCACGTTCGTTTATCTTTACAATAATGTTTTCCCATTCGCTGTGAATGATACCGAATTCATCAAGCCTTGACTGATATTTCCTCACATCATCCGAATGATAATATTCAAGACTTTTCGCCATTGAACGTACCTTTTCAAACTGGGCAGGAACAAACCTTCCGCCATCTATCTCCGAAAGCGGAAAATTTACAATATCGTATTTATCCCCCGTGCGGCCATAATGATTGATAAAGGTAAAGAATTTTACCGCTCTGTTTTCATCCGATTCATTTGAACTCTGACTTGAAGTTATAGCAATACCCGTCAGAAGAAGATCCGATGAACGGTCAAGCTTCCATTCAAGAAGTATATATGCACAATCGGAGCTTTTGCGGAAATAATCACCTATCCTTCTCGTCTGTACCTTCGCCTTGGGGATAACTGGCTGTAAAAGCAACTGAACAAGGACTGTTTTTCCGCCCCCGTTTTCAAGGTCAAGAAGAGTATCCAGCGTGTTGCCCTCGGAATCACAAAAATCAATTATTTCGTCGGGAATAAACCTTGTTCCGTCATTATAATAGAAATTCACTATTCTCGCTCTGCTTATTGATGGCATTACTCTTCTCCCCTCTCAAATATAGAATTGACCTCTGCAACTCTCTGTTGACTCAAGAAATACGGCATAAGATCGGACAGTTTCTGTGTTGGCTTATAAACGTTTGGTTCAGATTCATAAATAAGCTCTTCTTCTCTGAGTTTTCTGATAACCTTCATAATAGCTCCGTTCATATTATCAGCACTGTTATTGTCAATATCATTTCGCTTGGAAAGCCATCTGTCAGCAAGACCGCAGAATTCAATACTGTATCTTTCTGAAGCGATCTCATAATCTTTTGCTTCATCCCTTATCTTGCGGCAATGCTCGGAAAACTCCTGTATCATATCGGAAACAACAAACATTTCACGAGTTTCAAGATTATTCCCCTTTCCACCGTACATTGAATGAAGAATAAACACAGCAAGATAATTATATAAATACAAATCGGAAAGCTTTGCATCGGAACCAACAGAACGCTTGTAATCAGAATTATTCTGCAAAAACAACTCATTTGACTGATCGGGTATCAGATATATCCTTCTTGGAGTCTTAAAAAGCTTGAATTCAAACTCCTGCTGCAGCATAGCAAGATCGTCGGATACTTCATCATCATAATAATAGGAAAACAATTCTTCATCGCTTTCTTTTTCAATGTATCCGTTATTCATCAATGCTCTGAATAGCTTCGCTGTCCTTACGTTCATCTTACCACCTCAATTTCAAAGTCGTTGGAAAATATCTTCATTTGACCTTCAATCGTAAATTCACACACTTCATTTAGCCTGTCAATACGAACGCTTTTTATGCTTAACATCTCATCGGTCAATTCACTTAAACAATATGCAAGATCAAATTCACCCGATGGGATAATAATATTCCTTTCGCTGTTTTTCCAACCCTCAATGTCTATTTCACCCATTGAATAAAGCTTCATCATTACATCAAGTAATGAATTGTCTTTACACAGTTCCGATAATTCTTCCATGCTCAATGAATCAACAAATCCACTGAATTTATGTTCACCATCACTCTTAATGTACGAAAACATAGCCTTGATAATCGCAGCATACCTCTTGTTACGTATTTCTTCAATGGATATGACCTGCTCATCTCCAGCTGTCAGATCAACATAACCCGATACGACTTCTTCGCGAAGCTTTTTCTGAATGCCATAAAAGCTTTCTATGCTGAAATACCGAGGAAATCTCGGCTTAAATAATGGTACAAGGAGCTTTGAAAGGTCTGCAATTCCATCTGTATCTACCTTTTGCATAGGTTCAATGATCGTTTTTTCAAAATCAAATCTTTTGGAAAGCATATCCGAAAAATCCGATTCAAGAATATCCGCATAGCATTTTCCCATAGAAAATTTCTTGTTATATATCCTTGTCTGTTCTCCGATAACTACATCAATGTTTTTCAGTATTTTATTTATTTCACGCTCTGTGTTTTCAGCATTTGCAATGATAGTTCCGCTGTTCGCCGAGTCAATGATAGCATCAAGCTGTGCCGAAACAGCTGCTCTGATCTCATTCATCTGATTGCTTTCGTCTTCAAATGCACTTTCGACCTGCTTGATAAGTTCATCATATTCATCGACCGATA
>CAMJES010000072.1 GCA_946404705.1 uncultured Ruminococcus sp.
CGAAAACGGAGAATGTGACGTTATACTGCTTGATATAAATATGCCGGAGATGGATGGATTTGAAGTTCTTTCAAGAATAAAGCAGATGGAACGCTGCAAGAACATTCCGGTCATATTTCTTACAGCGGATAATGACACCGAAACGGAAACGCGCTGCTTTAAAGAGGGGGCGATAGACTTTATTGCAAAGCCGTTCGTTCCCGAGGTAATGCTTTCAAGAATTGGCAGAGTGCTGGAGCTGGAAGAGCTTCGCCGCAATCTTGCCGACAGGTTGGAGCAGAAAACAAAAGAGGTTTCAGATATAAAAAGCAAGTCCCGTCAGGACGCGCTTACGGGACTTTGGAACAGAGCGCACACCGAGGAAACGGTAGATAAGATGATATCCGAGGGCGTCAAGGGTGCGCTGATGATGATCGACATGGATAACTTCAAGGCGATAAACGATAATTACGGTCATATCGCAGGAGATCAGACGCTGAAAATGTTTGCGGATACTCTGCGCGAGTACTCTTCGGAGGATGACGTTCTCTGCCGTATCGGCGGTGACGAGTTTGTCGTTTTTATCAAGGACGTTACTTCCAAGAGCGATATCGGCAACCGTGCTTCCGATATCATCTCCGACCTTTGCTATAAGCTTGAACAATGCAAGTTTGAAACGAATTCTTCCGTATCTATCGGCATTGCGCAGACACCTAATGACGGCACGGAATTCAATAAGCTTTATAACTCGGCGGACAAGGCGCTTTATTATGTCAAGCAGAACGGCAAAAACTCCTTCCACTTCTTCAGCGACCAGAACGAGGCGGAGAAAAGCCGTGCATCAAAGAATGTCGACCTTAAATATCTCGAAGAGCTGCTCAGCCGTGCCGACAGCGGAAACGGTGCATATCTTCTCGATTTTGAAAGCTTCCACCATGTATATAATTTTATACGAAGATTTGTGGAACGAAGCGGCAGAGATGTTCAGACGATCCTTTTCACCATTGTTCCTACTGACAGCGTAAGCGAGCCTGATACCGATGAAACGGAAGCCGCTTTGGAGATGCTCGACAAAGCGATCTTCACATCTCTGCGGCGTGTGGACGTTTCGACCAGATATTCCAGCAAACAGACGATAGTTATTCTTATGGACGCCAACCTCGAAAACGGCGACCTTGTTGCGAAGAGGATAATAAACTGCTTTGAGAAGCTTTATATCGGCAAGCAATTCAAGCTTGAATACGGTATCGCAAAGATGGAAGGCTGCAGCGTTTTAAACAAGCGTTTAAGCGGTGCAACCTGACGGCTCTACATTAGTAAATAAAAGCATAATATAAATGTTTGAAAGGATGGGTTTTGATCATGTCAAAAACAATTTTAGTCACCGGCGGTGCAGCAAGCGGAAAATCGAGATGGGCAGTTTCGTATTTTGCCGCTTGTGACTATGTGCTGTATCTTTGTACAGCCGATACGATCGACGAGGACACAAAACGCCGTATCGAATACGGAAACAAGCAGAATTACGTTGAATGGGACATCAGAGAGGGCGCAGATGAGCCGCTTGTGGATCTTATCGAAGATCACAAGTTCATCATTTTCGACAGCCTTGCTTCATATACGTCCAAGATGATACACCGTATATGTCCCGATACATCGAAGATCGATGAAGCTATGCAGAAAGAGATCGAAAAAAAGGTCATTCAGGACGTTATGGATATGTATGACAAGGTAATGGTCATGGACGGCAGCATGATAGTTATCACCGTTGAAACGGGCTTCTCCGTAACTCCCGAAAATCCTGAAAAGAGGATATTCCGTGAGATAATCGGCGCTGTAAACCAGCGAATCGCAAATATGTCGAACGAAGTTTATCTTTCCGCAAGCGGAATTCAGTTCAAGATCAAGTAAAATAACAGAAAGGATATATTACTATGACTTTTAAAGAATTTATCATGGAAGCAAGAGAACGCAAGGCGTCCGATATCCACCTCACAGTAGGCGCTCCCACAGTTATCAGAGTAAACGGCGAGCTTCAGCCGTTCGGCAACCTCAGCGATACAGTTGTAAACCGCACTATTCTTTCTATCTTGACGGCAGATCAGGAAAAATATCTGACCGAGGGTCACGACCTTGACTTCAGCTTTGAGCTTGACAACGGCGCAAGACAGCGTGTTAACGTATTCCGTCAAAGCGGCCGCCTTGCCTGCACCATAAGACTGCTGAACTCATCTATCCCCACTCTTGAAGAACTCAAGCTTCCGCAGGTTCTCACAACGCTTGCACAGAAGAAAAGAGGACTTATCCTTGTTACCGGCCCGACAGGTTCCGGTAAATCGACCACTCTTTCTGCAATGATCGACTATATCAACAATAACCGCGCCTGCCATATCATCACTATCGAAGACCCTGTTGAATACAGATATACTCCGCAGAAGGCAACTATCCACCAGCGTGAGATCGGCAAGGACATCGACACATTCAGCAACGCTCTTAGAAGCGCTCTGCGTGAAGACCCCGATGTTATCCTCGTCGGAGAAATGCGTGACTACGAAACCATTTCCCTTGCTATGACCGCTGCCGAAACAGGACACCTTGTACTCGCAACTCTCCATACTTCGAGCGCTGCTCAGACTATCGACAGAATCATTGACGCTTGCCCTGCACACGCACAGGAGCAGGTTAGAGCGCAGCTTGCAAATATGATACAGGGCGTTATCGCTCAGAACCTCGTTCCTACCGCCGACAAGCAGGGACGTGTTGCAGCTCTTGAAATCATGCTCGGCACGGACGCTATCAAGAATCTTATCCGTACAAACAAGATACCGCAGATCGAATCCACAATGCAGTCAAGCTCCCGTCAGGGTATGTGTACCATCAACGATTCACTCGTTAAGTATTACAAGCGCGGAGTTATTTCATACGAAACTGCAATGGAATACTGCACAGATAAGACAGAAATGGAAAAGGCGCTCAGCACCGCTTCCGGTTTCTAAGCTCCACGTTTTTTAGGAAATCACCGTTTTGCGCTGACCGGCATTTCACGGAAATTGCCGGTCAGATTTGCATACGGGATATCGCAAAATCCAAACGGAAAAAGTGCGGAAAAAACTGTGCATGAAACCTCATATACGGAATTTTGTCCCGTTTTTTGCACACTTTTTAATCGGGGATTATAGCAATCCACAAAAATATCCTGCCAAGTTCGGCAGTGCAAAGCTTGAATAGTGTCGTCACTCACCCTTGACAGGCGGCAAGCCTGCCTGCGGGTTCGTTCCTAAGCCCTTGCCTCCTTTTGTCAGTCTATTTCTGTGTCTTGCTATAGTATAAAAAGACAATAAAGGATCTGATCGGATTTGAAAAAAAGCAGACTGAAATTAAGCGGCAAAAACAAGGCGGCATTGTTTATTATTGTTTGCATTTTTGCTGCTGTTGTATTTTTGAATACTGTTATAATAAGACGGGCGGAAACAGAAAGGATCGAAGCCGAGGGACAGATGCGCCTGAGCAGCATTGCCGAAGGGGCGGACAACAGTCTTTACCGTGCCGAATATCTCCTTGACAGCGTTGGTATGCAGGTCGAACAGATAATCTCCGCAGAAAACGATGTTTCGGAGGCTTTGAACGGCTTTTTCTGTCCGGAAAAGATCGCGGATATCTGCAGTCAGTCCGACGGAAGCTGTTTCAGCGCTTATGCGGCATATAACGGCAGACTTTATATAAACGGTTTTGTTCCGGACGATGATTTTGTGCTTGAAGAACGCTCATGGTATATGGGAGCCAAAAAGCGCATGGGCATCATCAACGTTACCGAGCCTTATATAGACGCAAGCACGGGTGAGATGTGTTACAGTATCTCCAAGCTGCTTTCGGACGGCTCGACAGTTGTCGGTCTTGACTTCAATATGAGCGAGATCCAGAAGTATATCGAGGAAATGGATTCCAACGGCTCGGGAACAAGCTTTATCGTGGATTCCAACGGTATGATCTTGGGACATTCCCAGCCGGAGTATGTGGGCAGAGATTACAGGGAACTGGATTTCTACTATGAACTTATCAATAAAGTTTATATGCTTTACGGAGATTCCTTTGATTACAGATATGACGGCGCAAAATACAATGTTTTTTCCGATAAGACCAACTATGACTGGTATCTTGTAGTCTGCGTAAAGCCGAACAGCGAGTATTCGGCTCTAAGCGTCAGCACATTATTTGCTTTTGCGGTCATGCTTATCCTTTTGATGGCAGTTATTGCATTTTTCGTTTATACCTGCCGCAGAAGAGCAAAAGCAGAAAATGATCTGGCTGAAAAGAATGAATATATGAAAGAAATGGCGATCGAATTGAAGCGCCCTCTTTCAAGGATAATGAACCGTGCGGATATTATCGGCAGCACAGGTGAAAACGTCAGCGAAAACGGTGCGGAAATAAGCAGTTCTGCCAAGGAACTGAGCCGTATTATAGACGAATACAGCGCAGCTTCGCTCGATGCAGGCAAAGTGAAGGCGGCAAAAAAAGATACCGAGCAGGTAACTCCCGAAAAAAAGCAGCGTGTGCTGAGGATGACTCTTATAACCATTCTTGTAAACATTGTGCTTTTGGCGACTGCTATATTTACCATCATTTTTAACGTGGATACAAACAGTCAGTTCGGCAATGTCAAAATGGAAAAGGAAGCGAGAAATTACCTTAATCAAGTCAAAGAGTGGGCGCTGACTAATAAAACGGTGCTTGATGTTATCTCGGACAGCATTGCGGCACAGCCGGGATTTGTTGACGATTATGATTCGGCTGTTGATTATCTTGACAGCATTGTTTCAAAATATGACGATATTTCCGTTGCATATATATGCAATCCCAAATGGGAGCATACGGTGCTTATGAACAACCGCTGGGAGCCTGACGAAAACTGGCACGTTGAAGAACGTCAATGGTATATTGACACCCTTGTTTCAAAGGAAAATTTCAGCGTATCGGCACCATATTTTGATGAACAGACAGGACTTTACTGCACGACCTTGAGCAAGATAGTTTACGATAAAAAGGGCGATTTCATAGGCGTTCTCGGAATTGACTATTATCTTGACAAGCTTATCGCTATCCTCGGCGAGAGCTATACCGACACGGGATATGCATTTATTACGGACATTGACGGAAATATAATCAATCATCCGAACGAAGAGTATCAGATGAAAGCCGACCATTCCGTAAATGCTGCGGATATCTGTTACAGAGATGCGCTGCTCAACATTGACAATTACAACAGCATTTTCTCTGATTATGACGGATACAGAAAAGTCTGCTATGCTTTAAGCGAGGATATTTCAGGCTTTAATGTGGTCGCTGTGAGAAACTTTATGTCTGTTTATGACAGTTCGATGTATTCTTTGATAATTTATACCGGATTGTTTTTGTTATGTATAATCATAGTCAATGTAATAATGATAAGCCTTACAAGCTGGCAGAGCAGACTAAACAAGGAGCTTGAAATAGCCGCCGAAAATGCGATAAGCGCAGGAAAGGCAAAGAACGACTTCCTTGCAAATATGAGCCACGAGATAAGAACGCCTATCAACGCCGTTCTCGGAATGAACGAAATGATAATGCGCGAGTCGGGCGAAAAGAACATCGTTGAATATGCCGTTAATATCCAGAGCGCAGGCAGAACGCTTCTTTCCGTTATCAATGATATACTTGATTTCTCGAAGATAGAATCGGGCAAAATGGAGATTGTGCCTGTTGAATACGATGTAAGCTCGCTTGTGAACGATATCGTAAATATGGTCAAGATAAGGGCGGAAAAGAAAAATCTTAAATTTATTCCCGAAATTGACGAGAGCATTCCGTCTAAGCTTTACGGCGATGATGTGCGGCTCAGACAGATAATCACCAACATTCTTACAAACGCGGTAAAATATACCCCCGAGGGTTATGTCCGACTGAGAATGAAGGTGCTTCGCATTGAAGACGGCGTCCTGTCGCTTGAAGTGAGCGTAACCGATACGGGAATAGGTATCAAGGAAGAGGATATTGATAAGCTCTTCACCTCGTTCCAGCGCCTTGATCAGGAAAAGAACCGCAGCATCGAAGGCACGGGTCTTGGAATAACGATAGTTCAGCGTTTGCTTGAAATGATGGGCAGCAAGCTCAATGTATCAAGCGTTTACGGTTCGGGTTCGACTTTCTCTTTTGAGGTCGAACAGCGTGTTGTCAACGCCGAACCGATAGGGAATTTTGAAAAGCGTTTCAAGACTTCAACACATCAGACGCCCGATACGGTCATCCGTACTGCGCCGAATGCAAAAGTTCTTGTTGTTGACGACAATGCGACCAATCTGCTTGTTGCAAAGAGCCTGCTCAAACGTACAAAGGTGCAGCTTGAAACAGCGCCGAGCGGAGCAAAGTGCATCGAACTGCTGCGCAGCAACGGATATAATATTGTTTTCCTCGACCATATGATGCCTGAACTGGACGGAATAGAAACGCTCAAAATAATCAAGGAAGACGGACTTGCGGAGAACACCTGCTTTATCGCGCTTACGGCGAACGCTATCCACGGAGCAAGGCAATCCTACCTTGAGGCAGGCTTTGACGATTATCTTTCCAAGCCTTTTACCGGAGCAGATATTGAAAAGTGCCTTTTTGAACATCTTCCGCAAAGCTTATGCGAATATGAGCATACGGAAGAAGAGGAGAAGCCTGCCGAACAGCCGCAGAAGTCCGAAGAATCGTCGGATAATTCACTTTTCAGCCCCGAAGAGGGCGCAAGATACACCGGCGGCGATATGGACGCTTATAACGAGATACTTGCGCTGTATGTCCGCAAGCAGCCGGAGCTTTCGCAGCGTATAGAAAAGCTGTTCGGCGAAAAGGACTGGAAGAACTATGTTATCGAAGTTCACGCTTTGAAGAGTTCCTCACTAACCATAGGTTCAAAGCAGCTTTCCGAGCTTGCAAAGGAGCTTGAGCTTTCGGGAAAAGCAGAGAATTACAGCGTTATCGAAGAGAAGAACAGCGACCTGCTTGAACTTTACAAAAAAGTTGCTGCTCTCGGAAAAGAATACCTCGGAGAGAACGGCGCAGAGGAAGAGGAAACTGCTCCCGAAAGCAGTCAGCTCACCGAGATATCGGCAGAAAAGGCGAAGGAATATTTTGAAGCAGTTGAAAAAGCCTGCCTTGCTTTTGACGCAGACGAAGCGGAAAGACTGTGCAAAGAAATTTCCGACTGTTCGGTCGGCGGCAAGCCGCTTAAACCTGTGCTTGACAAAATTTTAGCGTCAGCGGAGGATTTTGAATACGAAGCTGCAGCCGATGAAGCGAAAAAGTTTGCGGAAACGCTTTAAACACATCATAAAAACAGCACCCGTTCGGGAGGAGAACGGGTGCTGTTTCAATTTAATGAAGAGGTTGTCATGGTGGGAAAATTATCTTATCTCAAGGCGCTTTGTAACAGGCACGGTCGGAGTTTTCTTCGGCAGATCAAGGATAAGAACGCCGTTTTTGTACTCTGCGTCTATCCTGTCCGTATCGACCGCGCTTACGTCAAAGCTTCTCTGATATGAGCCGTAAGTGCGCTCGCGGTGGATATACTTGCCATCGTCGTCCTTTTTCTCGCTCACATCGCTGTGTTCGGCGGTGATAACAAGGTTGTCGCCGTCAAGGTCAAGCTTGATATCGCTCTTGTCGAAGCCGGGCAGCTCTGCTTCAAGTACGAACTTGTCGCCTTCGTCCTTTATGTCTGTCCTGCAGCTTGAAAGCGAGGTGCCGTTGAAGAAGTTGTCCTCAAAATCGTGGAATGCGTTGAATAAATCATAAGTTTTCTTTTCAAAAGGTGTAATACCATACATATAAATTCCTCCTTAAAACATTGGGTTGGTTGAATTGGTTTTTGTTTGGTAAAGATCGGTCGGGCTTTCCTGCCTGCCGTTTATATTCTTTCCATTGGTATCATTTCCTTTCTTTCATTGTCTATATGATACTGCCCTTATGTGTTCAATTTATGATAGAATTGTTAATGTTGGTAGAAAATTAGCAGTCTGTATCAGAGATTGCTAATTATATGATATGCAATAGCTGTTATGGATTTTTTGACGAAAAAAGACAGTTATAATGTATTTTTGCCGAAAGCCTTGCATTATATCATTAAAAATGATACAATAAACGATATATCAAAGGAGAGAAAAATGGAATTTATAGAACGAGTTGATTTTTTGATACTTGATTTTATACATGAAAATCTGTCCTGCAAAGCGCTTGATATTCTTATGACGATAGTATCGCAGCTTGGCAATACGGGCTTTATATGGATAGCCGCGGCAGCGATATTATTTATGATACCGAAGTATAACCGCTGCGCAGCCACGATCGTTTCGGGGATCGCAGCAGGCGCATTTGTCGGGAATCTGCTGTTGAAAAATCTGATTGCAAGACAGCGACCGTGTTGGATAAACGATGAATTGGAGCTGCTGATAGCCGTACCGCAGGATTTTTCATTTCCGTCCGGACATACACTTTCAGCGTTTGCGGCGGCTGTGGTGGCAATGCATTTCGATAAAAAAATCGGTGCGGCATTGTATGTTTTTGCCGTCCTGACCGCGTTTTCAAGACTTTATCTGTATGTCCATTTTCCGACAGACGTTATCGCAGGCGCACTTATCGGAGCAGCGGTGGGAATTGCGGTATCAAAGCTGTCCGATAGTATTGCGGAGCGTTATTCAATGCGTAATTCGTAATGCACAACAAGGTTGGGCATCGTAATTGCGTAATTATTGCAAAGCTAACACTTGTCGTTAAAACCGCGAAGCGGACGAAAGTTTACGTCCACGCTTTTTAAAGGGT
>CAMJES010000073.1 GCA_946404705.1 uncultured Ruminococcus sp.
CCACCGAGATCTACACTCTTTCCCTACACGACGCTCTTCCGATCTCGGAAGAAGTCCGAAATCACATTCACCGCTTTCCACCGCGTCAAAAACCTCTTCAAAGCTGTGGTAAAACACCGCAGGCTTATCACCGAACAGCTTTTTGCAGGCAATCGAAGAATAAGCTCCATCTGTTCCCTGACAAGCTATCTTCCCTGCATTCTCCGCGGAAAAAGAACGGTATTCCGTCTTTTTATCGGCAGCCATACCGATATTCTGAATACTCTTGCTGATATCCATAATATTCTGGAACAGAACAGCCGCTCCGTCCTTTAAATTATCGGGAGTATTGCTTCGTATCCTGTCAATTATCTGCTGTTCCCTTCCTCCCTGCATTACGGGGAGATTATTGTTTTTCTTAAATTCGCCTACCTGACGGCAGACATCCATTCTTTCGGTAAAAAGTCGTAAAATCTTGCTGTCAATTTCATCGATCTGCGCTCTTAAAGTTGAAAGATCCATAGCATACCTCTGTAAAAATTGAAATAATATATACATTATACTACATAATCTCAATAAATTCAAGCAATTTTTTACAATTTGGCTCATCTAAAAAAACGCAGAAAAAATTGTAAAAACAGTTGCAGAATTTCTTTGAATATGGTATAATAAATTGTTATATTATTGAATCCGAAAGGAAAGTTCAGTATGAGGATACTCGGAATTGATCCGGGGTATGCAATTGTCGGCTTCGGTGTGCTTGAATATGACGGATATAAATTCACCCCCGTCCATTTCGGCGCAATTACTACCGAGGCTAAAACCGATTTCAATATGCGGCTTAAAATCATTTTCGATGATATGAATACCGTTATTTCCACTTTTAAACCGGAAGTCATGGCTATTGAAAAGCTTTTTTTCAATACAAACCAAAAAACCGGCATTGACGTTGCTCAGGCGCGAGGTGTAACGCTGCTTGCGGCAACAAACGCAGGAATACCAATATTCGAATACACACCTTTGCAGGTAAAACAGTCGGTTGTTGGCTACGGACGCGCCGAAAAGCCGCAGGTCATGGAAATGACCCGCAGGATATTGGGTCTTGCCGCAGTTCCAAAGCCCGATGATACTGCCGATGCGCTTGCAATTGCTATATGTCACGGTCATGCAAGCGGCGGCGTAAAAATTCCAAAATATTAAGGAGAAACCCTATGATATACAGCGTAAGAGGAAAACTCGTTCATAAGGAACAATCACTTGCAGTTATTGAATGCGGCGGAGTCGGATATGCCTGCAGAACTACTCTTTCAACTATCTCTCAGCTTGGTGCGACTGGCTCGGAATGCTTTCTATATACATATCTCCATGTCAGAGAAGACGCTGTCGAGCTTTTCGGATTTTTTTCGCAGCAGGAACTTAACTGCTTCAAAATGCTGCTTTCCGTTTCGGGTGTAGGACCTAAAGCCGCACTTGCTATCCTTTCCGATACAACTCCCGAAAGCTTTGCGCTTAACGTTGCAACGGGCGACTATAAGGCATTCACAAAGACAAAGGGCGTTGGCCCGAAGCTTGCACAGAGGGTCGTTCTTGAACTTGAAGATAAAATAACCAATGAACAGCTCACTTCCGGTGTTACGGGAATTTCCGAGATAAGCTCTGCTGTTTCTTCCGGCGGCAATCAGGGAGAAGCGATATCCGCACTTGTCGTACTCGGTTATTCACAGGCGGAAGCTGCTTCGGTCATTGCTAAGCTTGACCCGTCAATGTCTGTTGAAGAGCTTATCAAAAATGCATTAAAGAAAATTGCAGCATCAATGTAAAGGAATTATTTGCCATGCTTTGTTATCCGGATTATAACCGTTCAATAATTAGCGTTGTTTCTTCGATAATGAACTATTACAGAGCGCCGTTTGAATATCCGACTGTACCTGCGATCGATAAGCATTTATCGAAGTTCTATAAAAACGTAGTTCTTATCGTGCTTGACGGAATGGGGCATGATATGCTTGAACACGACCTGCCCTCAAATTCATTTTTGCGCAGCAATTGTGTTTCCAAGCTTTCATCGGTTTTTCCGTCAACCACCGCTTCCGCAATGACAAGCTTTTATACCGGAGTTTCCCCAAACGAACACGCGTGGCTCGGCTGGTCACTTTTTTTCAAGGAGTTCTGCCGCACGATAGATGTATTCACCAACCTTGACACCTACACCAAGCAGCCTGCGGCAATATCAAGCGCGGCTGAGTTTATCATGCCTTACGAAACTATATATCAAAGCATTGCCGATTCGATAATCGGAGAAGTTCAGCCGTTTACAATTTCACAATCTAAAGTTAAGATTGCCGAAAACGGTAATATACATAAAGCTGCCGAAAGCTTTGACAAGGTTTGCGAACTTATTGAGAAGATCTGCCTTACGAACCAGAATACATTCACATACGTTCAATGGTGTTCTCCCGATGATACTGCGCACCGCACGGGCTGCTATTCCGATGAAACAAAGGAAAAGCTTGCCGAGATTAACCGAAAACTTGAAAATCTGTATAAAAACGTTACAGATACAGTCTTCATTATAACGGCAGACCACGGTATGACAGATATTTCGGACGAGATACTTATCGACAGGATACCCGAAATAAACGAATGTCTTGTTCTTCCGCCGTTTATTGAAAGCAGAGCAATGTCGTTCTTTGTAAAATCGGACAGAAGAACCGATTTTGAACGTGCATTTACAAATCTGCTCGGGCAGGATTTTCTGCTTTTGAGCAGGCGCGATGTTTTTGATAAGAAAATTCTCGGCGGCGGTGTAACGCATAAAAAGACATACGATTTTATCGGAGATTATCTTGCTTGTGCGATTTCCGACATAGGACTGCGTTACAGAACGATGAATACCAAACCCAAAGCCATGAATAAGGCAAACCACGGCGGCTTGACCGAACAGGAAATGACTGTTCCGCTTATAATCGCCGCAACAAAGCAGACTAAAGAATACAAGCAGAAAAAGCTTATTTAGGGAGGTAAGATCGTGCTTGAATCAAGTGAAATGAATTTTGAGGAACGCATGGTTTCTCCTAAAAAAACTGAAAACGATAACGAAGATTTTGAAGTTACTCTCCGTCCGAAAACTCTTTCGGAGTATATCGGACAGGACAAAATAAAAGAAAACCTTTCGATTTTTATCGAAGCGGCAAAAAAACGAAGTGAACCGCTTGACCATGTGCTTTTATATGGCCCTCCGGGGCTTGGAAAAACCACGCTTTCCGCAATTATTGCCCACGAAATGGGAGTAAATATAAGAATTACTTCCGGCCCTGCAATCGAAAAGCCGGGCGACCTTGCGGCGCTGCTTACAAATCTTCAGGAAAATGATGTGCTGTTCATTGACGAGATACACCGCCTTTCACGCTCGATCGAGGAAGTCCTCTACCCTGCGCTTGAAGATTATGCGCTCGATATAATTATCGGAAAAGGCCCCTCTGCACGTTCGCTGCGCATCGACCTTCCGAAATTCACGCTGATAGGCGCAACAACAAGAGCAGGTCAGCTCACATCGCCGCTTCGTGACCGTTTCGGTGTTATAATGCGACTTGAACTTTACAGCGTTGAACAGCTTTCCGACATTATTATGCGTTCGGCGGTAATTCTCGGAATAGCCTGTGACAAGGCTGGAGCAACGGAGCTTGCGCGCCGTTCAAGAGGTACTCCGCGTATTGCAAACCGCTTCTTAAAGCGCGTTCGTGACTTTGCAGAGGTCATCGGTGACGGAAGAATAACCGAGGATATTGCTAAAATTGCACTTGACCGACTGGAGGTAGATTCTCTCGGTCTTGATAATATGGATAAGCGTATGCTGAATATGATTATAAAAGGTTACGGCGGAGGCCCTGTCGGACTGGAAACGCTTGCGTCTGCTATCGGTGAAGAAGCTGTCACGCTTGAAGATGTCTGCGAACCGTATCTTATGCAGCTTGGCTTTATCTCGCGCACACCGAGAGGCCGCTGCGCTACTGCGCTTGCATACAAGCATCTGGGTTATGAATATAAAGAAAACGCCGATGCTGACAATGGGCAGCTGACATTTGAATAAAATTTTTTGCCGCAAAACGGCGGAACGGAGAGAATTATGGGAAGACTATTTGGTACTGACGGAGCAAGAGGTGTCGCAATTACAGAGCTTACCTGCGAAATGGCAATGCAGATAGGCAGAGCTGCGGCAATGGTTCTTACTCAGAAATCACATAAAAAGGCTAAGATCTTGATCGGCAAGGATACAAGAATTTCGTCAGATGTGCTTGAAGCTGCCCTTGCAGCAGGAATCTGTTCTATCGGAGCAGACGCAGTTATACTCGGCGTTGTTCCGACTCCTGCCGTTGCATATCTCGTTCAAAAAAGAGAAGCTGACGCAGGCGTGATGATATCCGCTTCGCACAACAGCATGGAATTCAACGGAATAAAGCTGTTCTCGGGCAAGGGCTTCAAGCTTTCCGATGATATCGAAGAAGAGATAGAAGCACTTATTCTTGATACTCCCGAAAAAATAAAGGAGCAGATAACGGGCGGAGCTAATCTCGGCAGAATAACCTATGACAAAAATGCCGAATGGGATTATATCAGAAGCATTATGAAAACCGTTGACCACAATTTAAGTGGGATAAGAGTTGCTGTCGACTGTGCAAACGGTTCTGCAAGTTCAACTGCGGAAAAGCTTTTTTCCGGCCTTGGTGCGTCTGTGCTTATGCTCAATGACAAGCCGAACGGAACAAATATAAACGACAAATGCGGCTCAACTTTCCTTGAACCGCTGCAGAATTTTGTTGTTAAGAATAAATGCCATATCGGCGTTGCTTTTGACGGTGACGCAGACAGATGTCTTGCTGTTGACGAAAACGGTGCTATACTTGACGGCGACAAGCTTATCGCGATTTTTGCAAGGGATATGCGTGACAAGGGTACGCTCAAAAAGAATACGGCTGTCGTCACGATAATGACAAACCTCGGTTTTTCGCATTTTGCAAAGTCAAGCAACATCAATATCGTTTCAACAAAGGTTGGCGACAGATATATCATTGAACAGATGCTCGCAAATGACTACAATCTCGGCGGCGAGCAGTCAGGACATATTATTTTCAAAGATTTCTCTACAACGGGCGACGGTCAGCTCACAGCGGTTCAGCTCCTTTCCGTTTTAAAGCGTTCGGAATGCAAGGCTTCCGAGCTTGGAAAAATAATGGAACGCTATCCGCAGGTCATGATAAACGTAAAGATCACAAACGAATGGAAAGAAAAATGGAAGAACGATTCCGAGATTGAAGAGATAATCTCGGTCAATCAGAAGCTTCTCGGAACGACCGGACGAATTCTTGTCCGTGAAAGCGGTACAGAGCCGCTTATCCGCGTTATGATTGAGGGAAAACATTTTGATGTTATCAATGATATGGCTGTAAAAATCGCCGACAAGATAAAGGAACGCTGCACTTCGGCTGAACAATGAGCGAAAGGAAACTTTAAAATATGAGAACAGCAGACAACTGGAAGGATTATCAGCTTATCGACTGCTCAGATTCCGAAAAGCTTGAAAAATGGGGAAACGTTGTTTTAATTCGTCCCGATCCTCAGATAATATGGAAAACAGGTCATAAATCGCCGCTCTGGAACAACGCCCACGGTCATTACCACCGCTCCGAAAAGGGCGGCGGTCATTGGGATTTTGCCAAAAAGATCCCCGAAAGCTGGTTGATATCCTATGGCGATCTGAAATTCAATATCCGACCTACCGGCTTTAAGCATACCGGACTTTTCCCCGAGCAGGCGGTCAACTGGGATTATATGTCGGAGCTTATCAAAAATGCAGACCGCCCGATAAACGTGCTAAACCTTTTTGCGTATACGGGCGGAGCAACGCTCGCTTGTGCAAATGCAGGCGCTTCGGTTTGTCATGTTGACGCTTCAAAGGGCATGGTTCAATGGGCAAGGGATAATGCTGCTTCTTCGGGACTTTCCGACAAACCCATCCGCTGGATAGTTGACGACTGCGAAAAATTTGTGGCTCGTGAAATAAAGCGCGGACGCAGATATGACGCAGTTATAATGGATCCGCCGTCTTACGGAAGAGGTCCAAATCAAGAGGTATGGAAGCTTGAAGACTGCATTTATGACCTTGTAAAGCTCTGCACGGGCGTTTTAAGCGACGATCCGCTTTTCTTCCTTTTAAACAGCTATACAACGGGACTTTCACCATCAGTTATGGCATATCTTCTCGGTGAAACCGTTGCTGCAAAATTCGGCGGAAAGGTTACTGCCGATGAGATCGGGTTGCCTGTAAAGGAAAGCAGCTTTACTCTTCCCTGCGGCTCGACCGCAATTTGGACGAAAAACTAACGGAGGCTTTTATGGCAGTTCTTGCATTGATAGGCGGGGTTTATTTTATTATTGCAGGGATAATCGGAAAGGGACAAGCTTTTAAATCAAAAATGGGTACTCCCCTTACGGGAAAAGAATTTAAGGCTGTTAAAATAACATATATCGTTGTGGGAGCGCTGCTTCTAATCGTATCGGCATACAGCTTTTGGCAGCTTTACAACTTATAAATCGGAGGTACAACTTGGAAAATATAATATTGGCGGAAAATGTTGAGTTTTCCTATCCTGCTGATCCCGAAAGCGGAGAAGAAGCTGCACTGATCCTTAAAGATGTTTCAATGACCATAAAAAAAGGTGAATTTGTCGCTGTTTTAGGTCATAACGGCTCGGGAAAATCAACTATTGCCAAACACATGAACGCAATTCTTATTCCGAATAAAGGAAAAGTATATTCAAACGGGATAGATACTGCCGATGAAGCAAGAATTTTTGATATTCGTCAGCATATCGGCATGGTTTTTCAAAACCCCGATAATCAGATTGTTGCGACAATCGTTGAAGAAGATGTTGCTTTCGCGCTTGAAAATATGGGCGTTCCTCAAGAAGAAATGAGAAAGCGTGTTGACGACGCGCTTAAATCGGTTAATATGTATGAATACCGTGAACACTCGCCGAGCCAGCTTTCGGGCGGTCAGAAGCAGCGTGTTGCAATCGCAGGAATTATTGCTATGCGCCCCGACTGTATTGTTATGGACGAGCCTACCGCAATGCTTGACCCTATCGGCAGAAAAGAAGTAATGAAGACTATTCGAAAGCTAAACAAGGACTACGGCATCACGATAGTTCTGATTACACATTATATGGACGAAGCTGCCCTTGCCGACAGAATAATAGTAATGGACAGCGGAAAGATAGTTATGGAGGGAATCCCCAAGGATATTTTCTCTCAAGTTGAAAAGATGAAATTGCTCGGGCTTGATGTTCCGCAAGTCACGGAGCTTATGTATATGCTAAAAAATGACGGTTTTTCCGCTGATACGCATATCATTTCCGAAGAAGAATGTGCCGATGCTCTATATAAGCTTTTAGCATAAAACAACTTGCAAAAATGAAATATTACCGCAAAATGCGGAATGTATTCGACGGAGGCAAAATAATGGCAATAATAAAAACCGAAAATCTGACTTACACTTACAGCGTGGGAACTCCGTTCGAGAAAACTGCTGTAAACAATGTAAATCTTGAAATTGAAGAGGGCGAGCTTGTCGGCATTATCGGACACACAGGCTCGGGAAAGTCAACTCTTATCCAGCATCTTAACGGACTTATCAAGCCCACTTCGGGCAAGGTCTATATTGACGGAGAGGATATATGGAGCAAGGATGTAAAGCTTCGTGATGTCCGTTTCAATGTAGGACTTGTTTTCCAGTATCCCGAATATCAGATATTCGAAGAAACAGTATATAAAGATATCGCATTCGGTCCCAAGAATATGGGACTGGACGATAAGGAGATCGAAAAAAGAATATACAATATCACAGATCTGCTCGGACTTGGCAGAGAAAACCTCAAAAAATCGCCGTTTGAGCTTTCGGGAGGTCAGAAACGCCGTGTTGCGATAGCAGGTGTAATGGCAATGCAGCCAAAGGTTCTTATCCTTGACGAACCGACAGCAGGTCTTGATCCTAAGGGCAGAGATATTATCCTTGAACAGATAAAAGAATACCACAGGCAGACAAAATCTACCGTTCTGCTCGTTTCACACAGCATGGAGGACGTTGCACGATTTGCAACAAAAATTCTTGTTATGAACCATGCTGAGGTTTTCTGCTATGATACGCCTCCGAAGGTTTTCATGAGAGCGGATGAGCTTACAAAGATCGGTCTTTCCGTTCCGCAGATAACCAAGGTTTTCCTTGCTCTGCGCGAGAAAGGAATTGACATTCGTTCCGACGTTTATACAACTGAATTTGCAGTTAAAACAATTAAGGAATACATTGCAGAACATAGGAGATTGCCAAATGCTTAAGGATATTACGATCGGACAGTATTTCCCCGGAAAATCAGTCGTTCATAGGCTTGACCCGAGGTTTAAGATAATAATCACAGCAATTTTTATTGTATCGCTTTTCTGCGCCGATAATTTTTTGGGACTGCTTATAAGCTGCGTATTTATGCTGATTTCATTTTTGATATCACAGATACCGTTCAAGCTTATGCTCAAAAGCATTAAGCCTATTATCCCTATCATAATATTTACGACCGTTCTGAACCTTTTCTTCCTTGACGGTGTAACTCTTTTTAAGATAGGGTTTATTAAGATAACCTACGAGGGATTGAGAACCTCGGGGTTTATGATAGTACGAATCATCGCGCTTATAATGGGTAGATCGGAAGAGCACACGTCTGAACTCCAGTCACCGGCTATGATA
>CAMJES010000074.1 GCA_946404705.1 uncultured Ruminococcus sp.
ACCACCGAGATCTACACTCTTTCCCTACACGACGCTCTTCCGATCTACCCACAGTGGAAGCCGACAGAGAGCCCCGATGTTGATTACAGCTGCCTGTCTGACCCTCTCACACTCTGCTACTTCGATACAAACCAGAACTGCGCTGCAATTCTCGGTATGAAGTATTTCGGCGAGCACAAGAAGGGCACACTTACAATGGCTTGGGCACTTGCTAACAGAAACGGATATGCTTCCTGCCACGGCGGTCAGAAGGAATATACTCTTGCTGACGGTTCAAAGTTCGTTGCTTCCGTTTATGGTCTTTCCGGCTCCGGTAAGTCCACTCTTACACACGCTAAGCACGGCGGTAAGTATCCTGCAATCAAGGTTCTCCACGATGACGCATTCATCATCAACACAGATACCTGCGCATCTATCGCTCTCGAACCTACTTACTTCGATAAGACAGCCGATTATCCTACAGGCTGCCCCGACAACAAGTACCTCCTCTCCTGCCAGAACTGCTCCGCTACAATGGACGAGGACGGCAAGATCCAGCTCGTAACAGAGGATATTAGAAACGGCAACGGACGTGCTCTCAAGTCCAAGCTCTGGTCTCCTAACCGTGTTGACAAGATCGAATCTCCTGTTAACGCTATCTTCTGGATCATGAAGGATCCTACGATTCCTCCTGTTATCAAGCTCAAGGGCGCATCTCTTGCTGCTGTAATGGGTGCAACACTCGCTACAAAGACATCTACAGCTGAACGTGTTAAGGCTGGCACAGATATGAACGCTCTTCGTATCGTTCCTTACGCTAACCCATTCAGAACATATCCTCTTGCTAACGACTATGAGAAGTTCAAGAAGCTCGTTGAAGAAAAGGACGTTGCTTGCTACATCATCAACACAGGCGACTTCATGGGCAAGAAGGTAAAGCCTGCTGATACTCTCGGAATCCTCGAGACTATCGTTGAAGGCAAGGCTAAATTCGAAAAGTGGGGTCCTTTCGAGGATATTGAGATCATGCCTTGGGGCGACTTCGAAGTTAACCTCAACGATAAGGACTATGCAGAGCAGCTCAAGAACGCTATGCAGAACCGTCTTAACAGCGTTAAGAAGTTTGCTGAAGACAAGGGCGGCTATGACAAGCTTCCCGATGATGCTGTTGCAGCTATCCAGAAGGTTGTTGACGAAGCAGCTTCACTCTAATTCGGAATTAAGAATTCGGAATTGAATTAAAATCAAACGCCGTTTACATCTGAAAAGGTGTAAACGGCGTTTGTTTTATCTGAATATACAAAAAAGACCGCAGTTTACACTTTTTTTGTATAAACTGCGGTTTAATAATAATTCCAAATTCCGAATTAAAGCTGCGCATTACGCATTAATAATGCGCCATTTGCCTTTGACTTTTGTCATAAACAATGTCTTTTCCGAGGTTTCGTGGTCTGTTTCGTTGTAGGTGGTGACCTTAATGCTGACATTGTATCCGCTGTCTGTCTTTTCCCTTGCGATAAAGTCGGCTTTGACAGCGAAATCCTCGCCCCAGTCGGTTAAATACTGCTCGCGGAGTTCATCAAATTCCTTTTCGGAAATAGAATTCTCTCCGAAGCATTGCTGATATTCTTTATAAATTCCGTGCGTAAACGAGCTGTATGCCTTGTCGATGGTTTTCATCTGTCCACTTGTGGCGGAGTTTACTACAATTAGAACCACAAGTGCCACAACGGTTAATGCGCAGAAAATAATGCTGATAAGTTTTGCTGTTGAAAATTTGCTCATCCGATACTACCTTTATTCAAGAATTGCGCCCTTTGCAGCGGAGGAAACGGTCTTTGCATAGCGCTTCAAGTAGCCCTTAAGCTCCTTTGTCTTGGGCTTGAAGGAAGCCATACGTCTGTCGATCTCTTCCTGCGGAACGTTGAGCGTGAGTGTGCAGTTCGGGATGTCGATCGTTATGGAGTCGCCGTCCTGAACGATACCGATAAGTCCGCCTTCGGCAGCTTCGGGGGAAACGTGACCGATAGAAGCACCTCTTGAAGCGCCGCTGAAACGTCCGTCTGTTATGAGTGCAACGGAAGAACCGAGTCCCATTCCTTGAATTGCAGATGTAGGATTGAGCATTTCTCTCATTCCGGGGCCGCCCTTAGGGCCTTCGTAGCGGATAACAACAACATCGCCCTCAACTATCTTTCCGCCGAGGATAGCAGCCTGAGCGTCCTCTTCGCAGTCGTAAACCTTTGCGGGGCCGGTGTGTGTGAGCATCTCGGGAACTACTGCGCTTCTCTTTACAACACAGCCATCAACTGCAAGGTTGCCCTTAAGAACAGCAATACCGCCCGTTGTGCTGTACGGGTCGTCAATAGGACGAATGTAGTCGTGATTTTTGTTTACGCAGTCCTTGATATTTTCGCCGACAGTCTTGCCAGTAACGGTGATGATATCGGTCGAAAGAAGATTTTTCTTGCTGAGTTCGTTCATAACAGCGTAAACGCCGCCTGCCTCGTTGAGGTCTTCCATATAAGCGTGGCCTGCAGGAGCAAGATGGCAAAGGTTCGGTGTTCTTGCGCTTATCTCATTTGCAATGTCAAGATTAAGCTCAACTCCGCATTCGTGTGCGATTGCAGGAAGGTGGAGCATACTGTTGGTCGAGCAGCCAAGAGCCATATCGACTGTAACAGCGTTGATAAATGCCTTTTCGGTCATAATGTCGAGAGGACGTATGTTTTTTCTGTAAAGCTCCATGACCTGCATACCTGCCTTCTTGGCAAGACGAATTCTTTCGGAGTATACAGCAGGGATTGTGCCGTTGCCCTTAAGACCCATACCGAGCGCTTCGGTAAGGCAGTTCATCGAGTTTGCGGTGTACATACCCGAGCAGCTTCCGCAGGTTGGGCAAGCCTTCTTTTCGTATTCCTCAAATTCATCTTCGGTAATTCTGCCTGCGGTGTATGCGCCTACTGCTTCAAACATACTTGAAAGCGAGGTCTTGCTGCCCTGAACATGACCTGCGAGCATAGGACCGCCCGAAACAAAGATAGTCGGAACGTTGATTCGAGCTGCCGCCATAAGAAGTCCGGGAACGTTCTTGTCGCAGTTCGGTATCATAACGAGAGCGTCAAAGTGGTGCGCAAGAGCCATACATTCGGTAGAATCTGCGATAAGTCCTCTTGTAACGAGCGAGTATTTCATACCCTCGTGACCCATTGCGATACCGTCACAAACAGCGATAGCAGGGAAAACGACAGGTGTGCCGCCTGCCATTGCAACGCCTATTTTAACGGCTTCGACGATCTTGTCGATGTTCATGTGACCCGGAACGATCTCGTTATAGGAAGAAACAATACCAACGAGGGGGCGCTCCATTTCCTCCTTAGTCATACCGAGTGCGTTGAAAAGCGAACGCTGCGGAGCCTTGTCCGTACCCTCGCAGAAAAAGTTTTTACAGTCTTTACATTCCATTATATTTACTTCCTTTCGGTCGGAAACCGTCATTCGGCGCTTCCGAAATATTTGCTGTAATTAAGTATGTACTGCTTTGCAAGACGGTTGAATTTTGCTTCGTCAAAGCAGCGTTTGAAGTCCTTGTCAAGCGTGGAAAAGCTGTCGTTTTGGCAGAATTCCAGAAAATCCTCAAAGCTTCTGCCCGAAGGCTTGCTTCCCGAGCCTGCTTTAACCGCCGAGTCGATTATCTCCGAAAGCTTTTCATAGCCTATCGCGTGAAATCCGTTTGAAGCAATGCCCAAAAAGTCGTTTGAAAGGTTGAAAAGCGCCTCGGAAAAGCCGCTGCCCGTGACCTGCTTTAGGGTTATCTCAGCGCAGTATATGTTAAGACAGGGAGTGGGCAGACCGTTAAGCTTTTCGCCCATGTCCGACCAGTCCTCGTTAAATCCGCACTCTATCCAAGCGGTAACTGCACCGACAATTTCGCTTTCGGGCATATCGGCAAGCTCGTCACGCTTCAAAGCCTTGTAACGAAGCTGATTTTGCATAAAAGCGTCGGCATCAGTTATATCGGATGCAAAAAAATCAAATTTGCTCATAGCCGCTCACATTATGAATTGCCGAGGAAAGCAGCGCCGATGATTCCTGCGTCGTTTCCAAGCTTTGCAACGGTGATTTCGGTGTTGCAGTCGAGCATTCTTGTGTAAACTTCCTTTTTAACAAGCTCCTTCATCGGAACGAGAAGAGGATCACCCTCGTTGCATACGCCGCCGCCGATGCAGAGAATATCGGGCTGGAAAATGTTGATAACATTGGTGATTCCTGCTGCGAGGTACTTTATGTACTTGTCAACAACAGCCTTGCCTGCCTTGTCGCCTGCGCGCATTGCTTCAAAAGCGTGGCGAGCGGAAACGTGGCCGTCCTTCTTTTCATATTCAGCGAGAATGCTGTCGGGGTTTTCGGCAACTGCAGCCTTTGTCATATTTACAAGACCCGTTGCCGAAGAGAAAGTTTCAAAGCAGCCCTTTCTTCCGCAAGTACACTGAGGGCCGTCAACCTCGATGACCATGTGTCCAATCTCGGTTCCTGCGAGGTTTCTTCCCGTGAAGATCTTGCCGTCAATGATAACGCCTGCGCCAACGCCCGTTCCGAGAGTGATGCAAACTGCGTCCTGTGCACCCTTTGCTGCGCCTGCAACAAATTCGCCGTAAGCTGCTGCGTTTGCGTCATTTGCAACATAAACAGGCTTGTTGATATGCTCTTGGATATACTTTCTTATAGGTACATTTTCAAAACCGAGGTTGTTGGAGTAGGGGATAGTGCCGTTGATATTGTCTGCAATGCCGGGTGTGCCTATGCCTATCCATTCAACATCGTCAATGGAAATTCCTGCATTCTGCGCAGCTTCAATGCTCACCTTTGCCATATCGTCTGCAATTTCCTTTGCAGGACGGGGGCAGTTTGTCTTGGTCGTTGCCTTTGCAATTATCTCATAATTTTCGTTTACAACGCCTGCTTTAATATTTGTTCCGCCGAGGTCGATGCCAATAAAGTATTTCATTTTTTATTCTCCTTGATCAGTCAATTCTTGTGAGGATAGCTTCCGATTTGCCTTCAATAGTGTATTTGCCAAGACCTGCCGGAAGGAATGCCGTTTCGCCCTTTTTAAGTGTGATATCTCCGCTCTTGGATTTGATCTTCACATCGCCTTCAAGAACGAGTATTGATTCAAAAGATGAATTGTCAGCATTAAATTCAGCTGTTTTTTCAATATCTATCTTGTAAACGGTGAAATACTCGCATTTTGAGAGCAGCTTTTTGGTGCAGCCGTTTTCGGTAACGGGAGCAGTTGCAGGATAAGGCTCAGCAGGACAGAGCTTTGTGACGTCGAGAGCCTTTTCAATGTGCAGAGGTCTTGTTTTGCCATCTGCGCCGACTCTGCCGTAGTCGTAAACACGGTATGTAGTGTTGGAATTCTGCTGAATTTCGGCAATAAGTATGCCCTTGCCGATTGCGTGAAGAGTTCCCGAGCGGATAAAGAAAACATCGCCCTTTTTAACGGGAACGGAGTTTGTTATCTCAAGCAGAGTGTTGTTTTTGATGCGTTCTGCGAATTCTTCCTTTGAAACGGTGTTTTTGAAACCGTAGATAAGCTCTGCACCCTCGTCACAGTCAACGATATACCACATTTCTGTTTTGCCGTATTCGCCCTCTACACGCATAGCGTATTCATTGTCGGGGTGGACTTGAACCGAAAGGTTGTCCTTTGCGTCTATAAGCTTGATAAGAACGGGGAAGTTCTCAAAGCGTTCGCAGTTTTTACCGAGGATGGCTTTTCCCTCTTTTTCGATATATTCTGCAAGCGTCATACCCTTTGCTTCGCCGTTGTCAATGACCGAGTTGCCGTCCTTATGACAGGAAAGCTCCCAGCTTTCGGCAACCTTGTCGAAGCTGCAGTCCTTGCCGTAAACGTCACGGAGTTTTGTGCCGCCCCAAAGGTAATCCTTGAATGCAGGTTTTAATTTCAGCGGATACATTTTGACATTCCTCCAAAAAACAATTTATCAGTTTAATTATACAACATTTTTTTAATAAAGTCAACAAAAAGAAAGCATTTATGCCAATGTATTTATACCGTGATAAGGTTTTAGCGTACGGGAGGATACTGCTATACCATATTATAAGCGTTGTTTTATTAATTTTGCAAGAATGAATATTTAATCCTGCAAAATATATGTATCAAATATGAACGTAAAATTTCAGCTTATGCAATTAATTTGTTAAAGAATTTCATAATTCGGGCGTATTGCACAGTAAATATACAATTTAAGGCTAAAAATGCAAGCTAAGATAATAAAAAATGCATAAATTTCAAAAAAGGGCTTGACAAATGCTGCCAAGCAATGTATAATAAAACCATAGAAAACAGCAAGGGCGCTGTGAACGGGCTGCAATGGCGGAGCTTTGTTCACGGCGTCCTTTCTATTTTGCTATAGGGAGATTAAATTTTCCGAATAAAAATTATTGGAGGAATCTATTATGGACAGCACAAACATCATGGAGCTGGTTTCCGAGAATACCTCGTCGTTAGTTTTCGGCGTCTGGTTTTTGATCGGCGCGGCTCTCGTATTCTTCATGCAGGCAGGCTTTGCAATGGTTGAAACAGGCTTTACAAGAGCCAAGAATGCCGGCAACATCATTATGAAAAACCTCATGGACTTCTGTATCGGTACAGTAATGTTCATCTTCATCGGCTTCGGACTTCTCTTCGGCGAAGACCTTGTCGGACTTATCGGCAAGCCGGGCTTCGACATTATGACTCAGTATGAAAGCTTCGACTGGTCAAGCTTCGTTTTCAACCTTGTATTCTGCGCAACGACCGCAACTATCGTTTCCGGTGCAATGGCTGAAAGAACAAAGTTCCTTTCCTACTGCGTTTATTCCGGAGTTATCAGCGCACTCGTTTATCCGATCGAAGCGCATTGGATCTGGGGCGGCGGCTGGCTCGCACAGATGGGCTTCCACGATTTCGCAGGTTCGACAGCTATTCACATGGTCGGCGGTATCGCAGCACTTATCGGTGCGAAGATCCTCGGACCCAGAATCGGTAAATTCGTGACCGACAAGAAGACAGGCAAGGTCACAAAGGTAAACGCTATCCCCGGTCACTCGCTTACTATCGGCGCTCTCGGCGTATTTATCCTTTGGTTCGGTTGGTACGGCTTTAACGGCGCTGCTGCAACAAGCATCGATCAGCTCGGTTCTATCTTCCTTACAACAACAGTTGCTCCTGCAGTTGCAACAGTTACTTGTATGATCTTCACATGGATCAAATACGGCAAGCCCGATGTTTCGATGTGCCTTAACGCATCGCTCGCAGGTCTTGTAGGTATCACCGCTCCCTGCGATACAACAGACTGCCTCGGCGCTATCATCGTAGGTATCGTTTCCGGTCTGCTCGTAGTATTCGGCGTATGGCTCCTTGACCACAAGCTCCACATCGACGACCCCGTTGGTGCAGTTGCAGTACATATGATGAACGGTATCTGGGGTACTATCGCAGTTGGCCTTCTTTCCAATCCTAATGTTCCCGGCTATGCACTTGCAGATACTGACGGCAACGTTCTTGCAGGTCTTTTCTACGGCGGCGGCTTCAAGCTTCTCGGCATCCAGCTTGTCGGATTTGTTGCAGTTGCAGCATGGGCAACAGTAACAATGATAATCACATTCACAGTTATCAAGAAGACTATCGGACTCAGAGCTTCCAAGGAGGAAGAAACAAGAGGTCTGGATATCACAGAACACGGTCTTCCATCCGCTTATGCAGACTTTATGCCTGCTGTTTCGAATTCCGTATTCACAGGCGAAGTTACAGAGGAAGAACCTGCAGCAACAGTTCCTGTTACAGTTTACGAGCGTCCCAATATCGAACGCAGCGCAGACAGCAAGAACAAATACACAAGAATTTCTATCGTCTGCAAGCAGAACAAGTTTGAGGAGCTTAAAACAGCACTCAGCGAGATCGGCGTAACAGGCTTTACGGTTACACAGGTTCTCGGCTGCGGCACACAGAAGGGTGCAGGCGAAATGTACCGTGGTGTTCCCGTTGAAGCAACACTTCTCCCGAAGGTTAAAGTTGAAGTCGTAGTTTCCAAGGTTCCCGTTGAAACAGTTGTTGAAACTGCCCGCAAGGCTCTTTACACAGGTCACATCGGCGACGGTAAGATCTTCGTTTACGATGTTGAAGATGTTATCAGAGTTCGTACAGGTGAAAGCGGATATGACGCTCTTCAGGACGCTGAGGACTAAACAGCTTATAAATTGAATTAAGTGAATATATAACAGCACCGCAGCTCAGGTTCAAACGAATCTGAGCTGCGGTGTTTTTTTAGTTTGGAGTTTGGAGTTTGGAGTTTGGGTAATAAAACTCCAAACCCCACTCTTCTAACTCCAAACTCAAAAAGCTCCTAACTATAAATCAAAGTTTCTTATAAATAAGTATCTCAAATTCTATCTCGGTTTCAAGCCTTTCCAAAGCTTCGGCTCTGCGGTGACCCTCTTCGCTCGTTTTGTAGTAGTATGGAGTCATGGAAAAAAGGTTTTGAATGTCGGCGTTGTTGTCGAGCAGTATCTTCGATTTTATCGGTATCTTTTCAAGCAGCGAAAAACCGTTCGGAGCCGTTTCTTTCGGCTCGTTAGGGTACGGGTCGTCATAAATTGCGAGATCGGAAGAGCACACGTCTGAACTCCAGTCACCGGCTATGATATC
>CAMJES010000075.1 GCA_946404705.1 uncultured Ruminococcus sp.
GGTCCCATCTCACGCCCTACCCCTCCGCGTACAAGAGGTCCGCCAAACCGCCACAAGATAAAGCAATATAAAGCGCACTATCCACGCTCTCATCGTCGAAATTGACACCCCTGCTGTGTTCGGCGTTCTGTTTCCCGTAATAATTCTTCCCGAAACAATCGACAAAAACGATCGGAAGCTGCTGCGGCATATCATGCTCCACGAAAGCTGTCACATTAAGCATTTTGACCTGTTATGGAACGTCCTCACGCTTGTTATCTGTGCCGTGAACTGGTATAATCCGATCGTGTGGATATGCAGATATATGTACCTTGCCGATGCGGAAAAGCTTTGCGATATGAGCGTTCTGAACATTATCGGAAACGAGAACCGCAGGGAATATGCAAACAGCCTTCTTGACTGCGCGGCATCTAAAAAGCATCCCGTTATGCTTGTTTCGGGCTTCGGTGAAAGCGGCATAAAGTCCCGTATCAAAAACATTATGAGCATCAAGAAAGTTCGCATCATTGCGGTAATTGCCGTGCTTGCCGCTGTTCTTGTTTCCACAGTCATATTCGGCACAAGCAAAAATATATCCGTAAGCACAAGGAACGGCGACAGCAAAATATCGGACGGGAATGATCTATACTATTTTTCACAGATGATCGAAGATGATGATGGCGAAGCAGGAAAGCTTATCGTCAGAGTTTACAAGAGAAATGTTTATTATGTGGATATTTCCTTTGAAAGTGAGAAATACACTCTCGACAGCTTAAACAGCGTTACAGTATTGTCCAAAGCTTCAGGATACAGAATTTATTCCAATGGGGAAGAAAAGGTCGATTATATAAGTGCAGCAGGTGCAGTTGACAAGGGATATTTTGAAGAAGCGACCTATGAAAAGGAGCTTGATATAAACGACCCCGATTACAATATTGACGCTGCTTTTAATAGATTTAACGGCAATGCAAATATCAAGATCACCCTTGAATACAAGCTGAAAAAGGGCATTTTTGATGCAGGAAGTCACAGCTTCACCTGCGAATTCGACCCATTAGACCCGAGCCAATATGTTTCCGAATCTGAACGTGCTGTACCCTCCGAATTTATACTTATGGATAACTCTGCCGGCTACATCTCCGTATACAATGACGATACGGATGAATTTGAGCTTCGTTCCGATAAAACGGACATAATGCTGACGGTATCGGACAGCTACAACGGCTTTTATGCGGTAAAAAATGTGGACGGCAAGGAGCTTAAACAGCATTTTGAAAAGAACATCTCTCCCGAAGACGGTACACCCGATGTTTCCGAGATAGTTCTCTGCGACATTAATTCGGATGGAACGGACGATGTTGCGGTCATAACCCACTATCGGGGAAACATTATGACTTTGATAAACGGCGCCGATCTTTCGGAGATAAGTGTTGACGAGGACGCTGTAAATAATTTCCTTGACATAAGAATAGATCAGCTTTCAGACTTTGAATTCAAAGTTTCCTGCGCAGGCGAGGAACACGTTTTCACGCTTGATTCTGCTCCGGAAGAGGCACTCTCGCTTGACGAAGACGGTAATATACAATTCTATCTTAACAGCAGATTCTACATTGAGGATAACAAAGCCTTTGCGGAATATGATCTGTATCTGAACAACGATAAGATACCGCTGTATTATTATCTTACAAATATCAAGGTCGAATTTGAGTATTCCGATGGAAGGCTTGTTCCGATAAGCGCAGAAATGGACACAACCAATGATGTTTATTACATCAAGGACGAGCCTGCGGCTAAGGCGACAAAGGTTTTCTGGGAATATGAAATAGAAGGTTATAGCCTGCCGTTCAAGGCTGAGCTTGTAAGTGCAGAGGGCAAATACTTCATTCGCTCGGTAAATACGCTGACGGGAACATACTACGGTTCGTGTGTTCTGCCGATCGATAGTCTGCCCGATAACATTGATGAAAGCTTCAAATTCACGGGACTTGAAAAGAACGCCCCCTCACTTATCATATTTACAGTACCCGACAGCGGCTCGGTTTTTGCGGACGATATGTACCTTGCAACTTTTTACAGTTTAGGTGTAAACGGAAGACCAAGAAGAATGGATATAATCGACCAAAGCGGCAGGAAGTCAAGAAACATACGCATAAGCGATAATTTCACCGCCGAATGGGGTTATATGACCGATAGCTACAACGGCGATGAGGGCAAGGTCAATATGCGGCTTGAACAGAACGGCGATGAGCTTCACATTATTGATATGGCTTACGACAGCGAGGCTTACAGAGCAATCAGCGGAATTGAGCTGAAAATGGCAATGAAGGAAACCGACACAGCGCAAACTGTTTATTACAACGCAGACGGAGAAGTGACGAAAAAGCTACCCGTTGTAAACGGTCGGTTATATGATGTCAGCGTTATTTTCAACAACATCTGCCGTGATCTAAACCATTACAGCTATCTCGGAACGGACTATGATGCAAGCGGTGCGGCATATACCGTTACCGAAATAAACGCAGGCGGAGAAAAGTATGTCTTCACGATATACGATTCGGATATTCTGAAATTCACCCACAAGGACATAACCGAATTCTACAAGCTTGATGATGCGGCTTTATTCAGAACCGACCATTTGTCGATAATGCAGGATTACATGGACTATGTCATGCAAAGCTTTGTAAATATGCTTGACGGCACGGAACACAGCACAGCGGCATTGTCTGCGTTTGTCGATGAAAATAATGGACTTGGTTCGATGTCCGACTGGAAGATATTTAAAACTGTGAGCGTAATATCCGATGTTAATTATGTCAAGATCGGTGAGGACGAAACAAGCAGGACATACAAGCTTTCATTCAATGCAGAAAGCCTTGATCCTGCGCCGTTCAAAAACGGAGAGAATTTATATGAGATGGTGATCTCCGAAAATGAGGACGGGGAGGTTAGGATAACTTCTATTGTTGAGGTTTGAACTAAGGAAGCGCTGATATTTCACGGCATAGATCACTCGATAAAAAACAAGCTCAACAGCTGCTTTGTTGTAATTGACGGCAAGACAGTTTGGTATTCGACGGGTGAACTGTTTAATTACAGTACGGAATGTTGTGTTTTGAGGATTGAAGATGAGGTTTTGGCAGGGGAGTTTATGTGCGTGGAGTAATGATGTTCTGTGAGTGGCTCAAGACCAAAAAGAAAAGATGAATGATATTATAGATGTTTTTGTGTTAATGAGCTTATAGAAATGCTGAACGATGCTCTTACAGAAGAGGAGTACAGCGACAAGTCGCTTCATATTTTGGTGCAGGATATTTTGTTTTTTTATATGAATTATGTAAAAATCAGGAATTACTGAATGAAAAGGTTGATTTATCGTCTGCTGATGAGCGTTTGCAGAATTATATGTGAAAATATGCTTCATTCTACGGAAGACGGTGATCTGCGACTCACAGCTTTTTCCGAAAAGAATATGAATAAGCTGTATGAAAAGTTTATCCTTAATTATTATATCAGGCACTATAGTTCCAAACTGAAACCTGCTGCATCGGAGATCAAGTGGGTAACGAAAGGTGAAACGGATCTGCTCCCGAAAATGCAGTCGGATGTTATGCTGACGTGTAATGCCAAACGACTGATTATAGACGCAAAGTTTTATTCTCATACGACCCAAACGAACTATGAAAAAGACAGTTTTCATTCGCATAATCTGTATCAGATCTTTACTTATGTTAAAAATGAGGCTGTGAGCTTTAACGGTAGGGTTTCGGGTATGCTTCTTTATGCAAAAACAGATGATGATGTGATACCGAATGACGGCACGGAATTTGATATGAACGGCAACACTATTGCGGTAAGATGTCTTGATCTTAGCCGAGATTTTCAAAGTATAGCTGATCAGTTGGATGAAATTGCAGGAGGGTTTATAAATTAATAAAACAAGCAGGCAGCTGTCCAAAAATTCGGACAGCTGCCTGCTTGTTTTATAAATTTACACGAAAATTGTTGATTTTTGTAATAGTATAAGGTATAATTATACAAAAAACAAAGCAAGTCGACATTATATGTGATCGAAAGGGTGTTGAAGAGTTGAATCTGTACGATGTTATACCCGAAAACCTTTTTTCGGTATTGTCCTTAAAGAACAAGAATCTGTATGTTAAAACCCTTTTTGTGCTGTTGGACGCTTTTAAGCAGCATTTAAAAATATCAAAAGATGAGCTTATTTCAATGATAAATGCACGGCTTGATGATGATATTATTTCCGCTGATTTCACCGAAGAGGAACTGCTTGAAAGTGAACAATCAATAGCGGGTAAAGCCCATTTTTTAGTGAGAAAGCTTAAAAGCGTAGGCTGGATATTGATTGAAACGGAAAGCGATTTTCGAGAGTATATAACCGTGCCGAGGTTCAGCTATAAGATCATACAGCTTTTATATGATATAGCAAATGTGTCCGAATCGGAGATTTTTGCGTATGTTTACAAATGTGCGTTACTATTACAAATACAAATTGAAAATATGCCCTAAATATTGCACACGCATTTCAAATATGATATAATGTAGAAAAGTGTCGAATAACAATTGACAAAAGAATTCTTGGAGGGGTAAAAATGGATAATATCGTTTCGGTCGGCGGACATATAAACGCTTCGATAAACTTTGCTATGCAGCAGAATTATGTTCCGATTATCAGATTTCTGACAGTCAACAACGAATCGGACGAAGTGCTTGAAAACATTGATCTGATAATCAGCTTTGAGCCTGAATTTGCTAAAGAATTCAGATACCATATTGACAGTATCCCTGCGCATGGATCTGTCGAGATTTCTCCTGTCAGAATAAATACAAATACTGATTTTCTGTTTTCTCTCACAGAAAAAATGGTAGGAAACATAACCGTTGATGTTATGCGCGGTGAAGAAAAGCTCTTTACATATCAGGATCAGGTCGAACTGCTTGCATACGATCAATGGAGCGGTCTGACGATCATGCCTGAGATAATTGCTGCTTTTGTAACGCCAAATCATCCGTCTGTTTCGGCAATTATCCATGAAGCTTCAATGTTCCTGAAAAAATGGAAGGGAACTCCCTCGTTTACAGGCTATCAGACAAACAACCCCAACAATGTCAAGCTGCAGATGGCAGCGATATATGCCGCACTTGTACAGCAAAAAATAATATACAACAATCCCCCCGCAAGCTATGAGATAGTCGGACAGAGGATCCGTCTTCCCCGTGTTGTACTGGAACAGAAAATGGGTACCTGTCTTGACCTTGCGGTGCTTTATGCATCCTGCCTTGAAGCTGTTGGACTTAATCCTTTGTTATTCTTTATAAAGGGTCACGCATTCTGCGGATGCTGGCTGGAGAGCAATACCTTTGCAGATTGTTGTACCGATGATGTTTCCGCTGTTGAGAAGCGTATAGTAGCAGACGCAGAGGAAATGCTTCTTGTTGAATGTACCAATTTTGTTGACGGAGGAGAACCTGATTTTGATCGTGCGTTGAAGCACGGAAAAGACCATCTAATTAACCTTTCCGACTTTATCTGTGTTATTGATATACAGCGCAGCAGAGGCAGCGGTATAAGACCAATGCCCCAAAGCCCCGGGTCGTCATTTTCGGGAATTAAGCTGACAGAAGATGAGGAAAAGTCTAAAGAAACTTTAGCTCCCTCCGAACTTAACAGCTCTCTGCTGGGAAAAGTTGCAGAAGGTACAGATCAGCCGATAACAAAAATAAGGATATGGGAACGAAAGCTTCTCGATTTCAGTCTGCGTAATTCGCTTTTAAATTTCCGTATCACAAAAAATACAATGCAGCTTATGACCGCAGACCTTGGAAAGCTTGAAGACGAGCTTGCAAGCGGGAATGATTTTCGCATTATGGAAATACCGTCGGAATGGACTCTGTCTGCACGGGATGCGAAGATATTTGCTATTGAAAATGAAAAGGATCTTATCACAAGCATAGCGGAAGCTGAGTTTAAAAGTAAACGAATAAGAACCTTTTTAAGTGAGAGAGATCTCGATGCAGCATTAAAGAATATCTATCGTTCTGCAAAGGTCAGTATGGAGGAAAACGGCAGCAACTCTCTCTTTCTTGCTCTCGGACTACTCCGCTGGTTTGAAAGCGATCTTTCCGAGAAGCCAAGATATGCGCCTATCGTTCTTATTCCTATAGACATAGTAAGAAATACTCGAAACAAAGGATATGTTATCAGAAGCCGTCAGGAGGATACCCAGATAAATGTTACGCTTCTTGAATATCTGCGACAGGATCACGGAATAAATATCACAGGACTTGACCCTCTGCCCCTGGACGAGCATGGTATTGACCTGCCGCTGGTTTTCAACACGATTCGTCAGGCTGTAATGGGCAAAAAACGCTGGAATATCGAAGAATATTCATTTATCGGTCTTTTCTCGTTCAGCCAGTTCGTTATGTGGAATGACCTACGCAATCGTTCGGAGGAGTTGAAGCAAAATAAGGTGGTTTCAAGCCTTATTGAAGGCTCTCTTACCTATACTCCCGATGATGTTGAAGTTGATCCCGAAAATATTGAATCATCGCCCGATCTTGATAATATGGCAGTCCCTGTGAGTGCTGATTCATCTCAGCTTGCTGCAATTGCCGCAGCAGGTAAAGGACAGAGTTTTGTTCTTCACGGCCCTCCGGGAACGGGTAAATCCCAGACCATCACCAATATGATAGCAAATGCGCTTTATAACGGAAAAACCATACTTTTTGTAGCAGAAAAAATGGCTGCGCTCAACGTTGTTCAGAAGCGTCTTGAAAATATAGGTCTTGATCCGTTCTGCCTTGAACTGCACTCAAATAAAACGAACAAATCCTCCGTACTTGCGGAGCTGAACAAGGCTCTTGAAGTCGGCAGAATAAAATCTCCCGATGAATATTCTGCCGAAGCTGCCAAGCTTAAAGAACAGAAAAAGAAGCTCAATGAAACTGTTTCAGCACTTCACGAAAAGCGCAGCTGCGGTATAACGCTCTTTGAAGCAATTTCCGCATACGAGAGAAATGCATCAGAGCAGGGCAAAATATCATTTCCTCAGGAGCTTCTTTCTTCACTTACAAAAGAAAAGCTTGATCTTTTCAATGAGCTTGTACACAAATATTCCGTTGCAATAGCCGAAACAGGCAGCTTTTCGGAATTTCCGCTAAATGATATTGGTATCACATCCTATTCGATCGAAATGCGTGATAACTTTCGCAAAACAGCAGGCGAGCTTGCCGAAAATGCAGCCTTGTCGGTACAGAACGCCCGTAAGCTTGCAGACGCATACGGTTACAGCGGCGCTTTGGACAAAAAAGCTGTTGAAATGCTTGTGAAAATATATGAAGCCTGCCGCTCGGAGGGAGAAATTCTGCCCGATATGCTTTCAGCTCCACGCTATAACATGGTTTTGCAAAAAATAAAAGAAACTCTCTCTGTCGGAAAGGAATACAGCGTACTTTGCACAGAAATATTGGATAAATTCGAAAAGAGCATACTTGATTATCCTGCTGCCGAGGCAAAAATGCGCCGAAAGCAGGCTGAATCCTCGTGGTTCCTTCCAAAAGCATTGGGACTCGGAAAGCTTGTGAAGGAATTGAAGCTCCATGCCAAGGAGCCGTCATCGGTGAAAAAGACTGACCTTGCTGAGATTCTCGATAAATTATGCATTATCAGCGAAAAGAAGGATATTTTGCGTAGCGTTCCTTCAGACATCACTTCTATGCTCACAGGCATATATATGAACGAGCAGACCGACTGGAGCGCACTTGAAAAAGCTGTCATAAAAACCGATTCTGTCATGAATGCAATAAAAGTGAAAAGTGATGCTGTTCCTGCCGATATTGCCAAGAAGTTCGGAACAGCTGACTGTGATACGGAGGGACAAGCCCTTGTATCATATTTTGATAAGCTTGATTCGTTTAGAAAAGAATTCTGCACAGATATGCGTTCTGTCGAAAACGATGCAGACTGGCTTAACGCTTCGTCTGCAAAACTCCGTATATATGCCGATAATGCGGATAAGCTCCGATATGCTGCCGAATTCAACAGCGCTGACAATGAACTTGCAGCAAATGATCTCTCCTGCATAAGCGAAAGCTACCGCTGCGGAAGGATAAACGCCGAAAATATTGAAGCGGCTTATTCCTGCTGTCTGAATTATCAGCTTGCACTTTCCATAATTCACAGCGATGTCCGTCTTAAAGAATTCAGCAGCAACAGCTGTAATGATCTTATTGTTCAATTCAAGAACACCATAGACAAATTCTCACGCCTTACAATGCAGGAGCTTGCCGCTCGACTTTCCGCAAAGATCCCCACATCAGGTACGGCAAGCGCCGCTAACTCCGAAATGGGCATACTTAAACGTGCGATAAAGAGCAACGGCAGAATGATGTCGCTTCGCAGCCTTTTTGACAAGATACCTAACCTTCTGCGCAAGCTCTGTCCGTGTATGCTTATGAGTCCCATATCCGTTGCACAGTATATTGACCCCTCGTTCCCGAAGTTTGACCTTGTTATCTTAGATCGGAAGAGCACACGTCTGAACTCCAGTCACCGGCTATGATATCT
>CAMJES010000076.1 GCA_946404705.1 uncultured Ruminococcus sp.
AAAAAGCGTGGACGTAAACTTTTGTCCGCTTCGCGGTTTTAACGGCAGATGTTGGTGCTGAAATAATTTTGAATTTCGTATTAATCTCCTTTTTCTGTTGATTTTGGCGGCTTTATCTGTTAAAATAAACTCATACGCTAAAAATCGAAAGGAATAGCGGCAGATGAATGAAATAAAGATTATCGCACATATCGAAAACAGCTTTACCGAAAAGTTCGGTGTTCCCCGTCAGAGCGGTCTTGCCGACATAACTTCAAGGATCGTATTTGAACCCGAATACAGAAGTCCCGATGCGTTCCGCGGCATAGAGGGATACTCCCATCTATGGCTGCTCTGGATCTTCTCCGCTGCCAAAATGGATGGCTTCGTTCCCACGGTTCGCCCTCCGAGGCTTGGCGGCAACAAGCGCATGGGCGTTTTTGCAACTCGTTCGCCGTTCCGCCCGAACTCGATCGGTCTTTCCTCTGTGAAGCTCGAAAAGATAAGCTTTGACGAAAAGGACTCGCCTGTTTTATATGTAAAAGGTGCCGATCTTATGAACGGCACTCCGATTATTGACGTTAAGCCGTATCTTTCTTACACCGACAGTCACCCCGATGCTCTGAACGGTTTTGCGCTCGACACAACTGCGCCGCTGCTTTCGGTCGTTTTCCCCGAGGAGCTTCGCGCGGTTATCGGCGGTGAAAAATCGGCTGAGCTTATACAGATACTTGCGCAGGATCCCCGTCCACAATATCAGGACAGCCCCGACAGGCTCTACTCGATGTCCTATGGCGGCTTTGATGTTGATTTTTCGGTCAGCGGAGATGTTCTTACCGTAAAAAACATACGGAAGAAGTGATTTTGTGCAAAAAATTCGGCGCATTATTACAGATGACAACACATTACGCCAAATTTTGTAGTTCTGCACAAATTTGAGCGCGCGACATTGACTTTTTTGAAGCATTATGGTAAAATAAAGTGTGAATTTGTAAGAAAACGGTTTATAACCGGTCAAAACAACCTTAAATTAATTGAAATGAGGGTATTTATACAATGGATAAGGCACAATTCCTTTCTAAGATCAATGAAAATCTTATGACGGACGGCAGGACTGATATCAAAAACGCTTCCGTCAAGCAGCTCCACAATGCAGTTTCAAGAGCTGTTATGAGCGACATTATTCCGCTCTGGAACGAAACCGAAAACCGCCACGCAAGCGGCAGAAGAGCATACTATCTTTCCGCCGAATTCCTTATGGGTCGTGCGGTCTACAACAACCTTTACTGCGCAGGACTTCTGAACGAAGCTAAGGAGATCTTTGCCGAAAACGGCGTTGATTTCAACTGCCTTGAAGAGGTTGAGGACGCTGCTCTCGGAAACGGCGGCCTTGGCAGACTTGCAGCCTGCTTCCTCGATTCCGCTGCTGCCTGCGATATTCCGCTCAACGGCTACGGCATCCGCTACCGCTACGGCCTTTTCAAGCAGTCGATAGGTAACGGCTTCCAGCAGGAAACCGCAGACGACTGGCTTGCTTACGGTGACGCTTGGAGCGTTCGCTGCGAGGCTGACGCTGTAAGAGTAGATTTCGGCGACCAATCCGTTATGGCTGTTCCTTACGATGTTCCTATCATCGGCTACGGCAGAAAGGCTGTAAATACATTAAGACTTTGGCAGGCTGAACCCGTTAAGGGCTTCGACTTCGGCGCGTTCGACCGTCAGGATTATGAAAAGGCTTCGGAAAGCACCGTTCTTGCCGAGGCTATCTCGAACGTTCTCTATCCTAACGACAACTATGAAAAGGGATTAAGACTTCGCTTAAAGCAGCAGTATTTCTTCGTTTCCGCTTCGGTTCAGGATATAATCAGAAAATACAAGAAAACTCACGGCAGCGATTTCTCCGAGTTTGCAAAGAGCTTTGCTTTACAGCTTAACGATACTCACCCGACTGTCGCTATCCCCGAGCTTATCAGAATATTCATGTTCAAAGAGGGCATGAGCTTCGGCGAGGCTTTCGACATCGCACAGAAGACCTGCAACTACACCAACCACACCGTTATGGCAGAGGCTCTCGAAAAGTGGAACGCAGACCTCTTCAAGAGCGTTCTCCCGACCGTTTACGAGATCGTTCTGCTTATCAACGAGCATCTTAAAAAGTACCTCGCTTCTATCGGTCAGACCGAAAACCAGATCAACCAAAAGCTTATCTTCGACGGCGACAGAATACACATGGCAAGAATGGCTATCTTCGCTTCTTCGCATACGAACGGCGTTGCACAGCTCCATACCGATATCCTTAAAAACGACGTCCTCAAGGACTGGTACGATATCTTCCCCGAAAGATTCCAGAACAAGACAAACGGCATCACACCGAGAAGATGGCTCGGACTTTGCAACGAGGAGCTTTCTTCGCTTATCACAGAAAAGATCGGCAGCGGTTGGATAACAGACCTCTCCGAGCTTAAGCAGCTTGAAAAATTTGTCGATGACAGAGATACGATAAATCGCTTTATGGATATCAAGCGCACAAAGAAGCAGCAGCTCTGCGACTATATCGCAAAGCATGAGGGAGTGCTTTTAAGCCCCGACTTCGTGTTCGATATTCAGGTAAAGCGTCTGCACGAATATAAGCGTCAGCTTCTGAACGCGTTCTCAATAATGGACCTCTATTTCCAGATCAAGGAGCATAAGCTGCCCGATCTGCAGCCGACCGCGTTCATCTTCGGCGCAAAGGCCGCTCCCGCTTACCGCAGAGCAAAAGGCATCATCAAGTATATCAACGAGGTCGCAAACCTTGTAAACAACGACCCCGATACAAGAGATAAGCTTAAGGTTATCTTTGTTCAGAACTACAATGTTTCCTACGCAGAAAAGCTTATCCCTGCAGCAGATATCTCCGAGCAGATATCCACAGCAGGTCTTGAAGCTTCGGGAACGGGCAATATGAAGTTCATGCTCAACGGCGCAGTTACACTCGGAACATACGACGGCGCAAACGTTGAGATCGTTGAAGAAGCAGGCTGGGAGAACGAGTATATCTTCGGCGCACGAGTTGAGGAGATTGAAAAGATCAGACCCAACTATAAGCCTAAGGAAAAGATCTACTATACAAACGAAAGAGTAAAGCGCATTATCAATACGCTTGTTGACGGTACGTTCAATGACGGCGATACCGGAATGTTCGGCGAGCTTTACAACTCCCTTATCAACGGCACAAGCTGGCATAAGCCGGATAACTACTTCCTGCTTGCAGACCTCGAAGGCTATATAGATACAAAGCTTCGTGCATTGTATGACTATAAGAATAGAGAAGTGTTCTCGAAGAAATGTTGGATGAACATCGCAAACAGCGGAAAGTTCTCATCCGACAGAACAGTAACACAGTATGCAGAGGAACTCTGGCAGCTTTAAGTTAATGCGGAATTAGGAATCCGGAATGCGGAATTATTGTGAAAACAACGTATGCCGTTAAAACCGCGAAGCGGACGAAAAGTTTCGTCCACCTTTTCAAAGGTGGTGGGTGTCCAGAGGGCAAAGCCCTTGGTCGCTCTCCGCAGAGAGCGAAATTCCTAAAACTATTGTATAAAGCTTTTAGCGATAAAACGAAAAACTAACAAATATAAAAAGCGCAATTCAATCAAAAGGTAAAACGGGAAATGAACATCAAAACTCGTTGAACCTAAAAATTGAATTGCGCTTATTCTGTTTTATAAAGACAAACTGTCCTCACAGCAATAATATATGAACGAAGTGAGTATATTATTGCTGTGACTTAATTTGAAAGTGAAGCCACGGTTTCACAGAGTTCTCTGCAAAGGAAAAAATTTCGCTTTCTGCGGGACGGGCAACCCGTCCCCTACACAAAACGGTGGTTTTTTAGAAATTTCGGAGCAAAAATAATTCCGAATTCCGCATTAAATCAAATGCTGTAATCTCCTGCGTCGACCGCATTTTTGTCGATGATATCCTGAAGCGTTATTCCGCTCAGATAGTCGTTTATCACCTTGTACAGTCCTTGCCATATATCAATAGTCATGCACTCGCTGTACCGCTCGCAGGTGGTCGGGTCGCCGTCAAGGCAGGCGACAGGCGCGAGATTTCCCTCGGTAACGCGCAGAATTTCCGCAACGGTATAATCCTTCGGCTTTCTTGCAAGCTTATAGCCGCCCTGATATCCTCTGTTCGTGGACAGCATTCCTGCGCCGTTGAGAAGCGGAACTATCTGTTCAAGATATTTTTTCGAGATATTCTGCCGCTCGGCGATATCTTTAAGCGCGACAAACTCGTCAGCGCTGTGCTGGCTAAGGTCTATCATCATTCGTAATGCGTATCTTCCTTTTGTTGAAATTTTCATATATATTACTCCTTGTATAAATAAGAACGGCGATTTTATTATTATTTATATTATAACATATAATACATATAATTTCAATAGGCTTTCTATAAAAATATTTCACAATTAACTGTTGACAAAACAGGTTATTTGCTGTATAATAATACCATTAATTCGATTGGAGGCGAACATCAAATGAGATTTATCAGATTTATCAAAGAAACTGCATATCATAATGAAAAGGTTCGTCAATCGGCAAAAAGATAACTGCGTTTTTACGTCTATTAACCGAAATTGCGCTGAACCTCCGTTTGGGGGGTATTTTTTTGCCAAAATGGCGGCAAAAATTTGACGGATTGTATATTTATTTGCAGGATATACAGAAAGGAGCATATATGGAACTTACAGAACATATTGAAAAAATGCCGAGAGCCGTGCTTGTCAGCGCAGATACGGGCGAATTTGACGCAGAGCTTTCGATGAAGGAGCTTGAAGAACTTTCCAAAACCGCTGGAGTTGAGGTCGCCGCAACGGTAACTCAAAAGCGCCCAAGCTACGATACTGCGACCTGCATAGGCTCGGGCAGACTTGCCGAGCTTGCGGAGGAAATAAAGGGACTTGACATTGATATCGTCATCTTTGACCACGAGCTTACCGCAAACCAAACTAAAAACATTGAAAAGATACTTGATATAAGAGTTATCGACAGAACAACGCTGATACTTGATATCTTTGCACAGCGAGCGCTGACCTCTGAGGGACGAATTCAGGTAGAGCTTGCGCAGCAGAAATACCGCCTTGCGCACCTTGCAGGAAAGGGCGTGGAAATGTCAAGACTGGGCGGCGGCATCGGTACGAGAGGCCCCGGCGAGTCTAAGCTTGAAACGGATAAGCGTCATATCCGCCGCAGGATAGAGATTCTGTCGGCAGAGCTGAAAGAGCTTGAACGCCGTCGTGAACAGCACCGTGCGCGCCGCAAAAAGGATAACGTCCTTGTCGGAGCGATAGTCGGCTATACGAATGTCGGAAAATCGACCTTGATGAATGCGCTCACAAAAGCAGGCGTTTTGGCGGAGGACAAGCTTTTTGCAACGCTCGATGTAACTTCGCGCGCGCTGCAGCTGCCTGACGGAAGAACGCTAATGCTTGTCGATACGGTAGGACTTGTCCGCAGACTTCCGCATAACCTTGTCGAAGCGTTCAAAAGTACGCTTGAAGAAGCCGCAAACGCCGATATCATCATCAACCTTATCGATATCAGCGCAAGCGATGGCTATGAGCAGTCTGAGGTAACGGCAAAGCTTTTGTCCGAGCTTGGCTGTGACGGAATTCCGAGGGTGAATGTCCTCAATAAAGCGGATAAACTGCCCGACAGTTCGAATATAGCGTGTGACGACAGTACCGTGCTTATCTCGGCAAAGCTTGGAAGAGGGTTGGATGAGCTGTTGGAATGTATAGCGAGAAATCTTCCCGAAACCGCGGTAAGAGGAAGATTTGTGATACCTTACGATAAGGCTTCGCTTTTAAATACGATAAGGATAGAGGGCAAGATCTTTTCGGAGGAATATACACCCGAGGGAACGCTGATAGATGCACTTGTCGACAAAAAGGTGTATTATCTTGCCGAACCGTTCAGAACAGAGGGAGAGAATAATGCGTAATTCGTAATGCGTAATGCGTAATTGTTAGCGCTGCATTAATTCCGAATTCATTATTCTGCTCCGAGCATTGCAAGCACCGTTTCCGATACGAATGAATAGCTTTCTTTTGTGCCGAGGTTCTGCGGTTTTATACTCTTTCCGATCACAAGCAGCGGCACATACTCTCTTGTATGATCTGTACCCTTAAATTTGGGTGCGCAGCCGTGGTCGGCTGTTATCATTACACAGTCGTTTTCCCCAAGCAGCGGTATTAGCTGTGCAAGCTGTTCGTCAAATCTGTTTAATGCGGCGGTATAGCCCTCAACGTCACGCCTATGGCCGTATTTCATATCAAAATCGACAAGATTCGTAAAGCAAAGTCCCGTAAAGTCCTTTTTCGCATACTCTATGGTTTTCTCCATGCCGTCGTCGTTGCTTTTCGTGCGGACAAACTCGGTTATGCCTTTTCCTGCAAATATATCGTATATTTTTCCGACTGCTATCGTACTCATTCCTGCGCTTTTTATCTTATCGAGCATTGTATCTTCGGGAGGTTCAAGCGAAAAATCGTGTCTGTTTGCTGTACGCACAAAATTCGGATACTCTCCCTCAAACGGTCGGGCGATAACTCTTCCAACGCCATATTCTCCGGTGAGTATCTCTCGCGCTTTGCGGCAATACTCATAAAGCGTTTCGGGCGGCACAAGCTTTTCATGCGCTGCTATCTGAAAAACGCTGTCTGCGGAGGTATAGACGATAAGCTTTCCCGTTTCGAGGTGTTCTCTGCCATAGTCGTTTATGACCTGCGTTCCCGAATATGGTTTATTGCAGATAACGCCGCGTCCGACTGCCTTTTCAAAGCGTTCTATGACTTCATCGGGGAAGCCGTTCGGGAAGGTCGGGAGCGGCTTCGGCGATACGACGCCTGCAAGCTCCCAATGGCCTACGGTCGTATCCTTGCCCATTGATTTTTCGCGGAGCCTTCCGTACATTCCGCATGGGTTTTCCACGGGTTCTTTCATTGAAACGCCGTCAATGTTGAAAAGTCCTGCATTTCGCATATTCGGGACGTTTAGCTTTCCTGTTTTAAAGCAATCTCCGAACGTATCTGCGCCGACATCACCGAAAAGCTCAGCGTCGGGTTCATATCCGATGCCTGCGCTGTCGAGGACAATAAGGAATATCCTTTTCATTTTTTCACGCTGCCTTTGAAGGTTTTTTCATGCTGATTCCTGCGTCCTTGAAAAATTCTTTCTCATCGGATGAAAGCTTGGAAACATCGGTATAATAATCATATATCGAAGTATTCTTCATCATAAAGTAGACAGATACCGTAAGAGATTTGCTGTCTGCGGTATAGCCGTAAACGCGGTCGGTGACAATGGACACAGTTGTCTTTTTGTCGGCATCCGCAATAGCGTCAAAGATCTTTTCCGAATCGTTCTTTTCAAGGTATTTCTTGAACTTGTTGAAAGCATCCTTGTCGGTAAGCTTTATAGTTGCAACGGAGTGACCGTTTTTAGCTGCTTTTGCGATCTGTGATACGAGCAGAGAATATGCGCTGCTGTTGTCATCGGCAACAAGCTTCTTTTTCGCATAATAATTCATGCTTGTGTCTTTAGTAGCTTCGGGGTATTTAAGAGTTGTGCCGCCGGGCTTATGTGATTTTGCGAACATTGCGCTTCCGGGCATAAAATACTGATAGCTCTTGTTCTCAACATAAGGCATTACAGGATCGTCCCATGTGAGGTCGACATCATACCATTTTTTGTTATAATAAACTCTGTTCCACATATGACTTTCCGTGTGGCCTTTTTCATCGGTAGCTTTTCCGACAACATTCACGGTCTTGATTCCGGCTTTTGAGCATATATAACCGAATGCTCTTGCATAGCCTTCGCAGACTGCCTTGCCCGAGATCATAGAACCGTAAGCGGAATGTGCGGAATTGAGTGATTCGTCATAAACCGTATTGTCTATGATGTAGTCATGGATATAAAGGATCTTGCTGTATGTTGAGGTATCTTCCTTGAACTTTGAAGTGACCTTTTTTGCAACAGCGTCCATTTTCTTCATCATTTTTTCTGCGGATTCCTGATTGAAGGAATAGCTTATCTCAAATTCGGTCTTTTTGTTTGAGATCATATAGGAAACTTTTTTAACGTTGAAAGCAAGCGCGTCTTCATAAAAGATAATGTCAACCAGATTGCTTACAACATCTTTATCCATAGATTTGTTGACTGAAAATGTTTTTTCGTGGTTGATAGCAGCTTTTCTAAGCTTAATATAAACCGATTTTTCCGTATCGGAAAGCTTTGAATAGTGATACGGAAGCATCTGCTTTTCGAGCGGAGTGCTTTCTTCTGCGTAAGCGGTCATAGCAATATCCGGCAGTACATCGCTCACGGATAAACCTGCAGCAAAAGAAAATGCCATTGCCAACGAAAGAATCAGCGAGATAAGTTTTTTCATGTCAGTTTCCCCTTTTTATTTTTTAATTTTCATCAGAAAAATTTTTACTGTATGCCATGCTGTCATCGGTTGCAGCAGGGTAATCTGTAAGATCGGAAGAGCGTCGTGTAGGGAAAGAGTGTAGATCTCGG
>CAMJES010000077.1 GCA_946404705.1 uncultured Ruminococcus sp.
GTATATTCCACCGCAAGGATAGTTTACTTTAGGAAAATAGAATAAGCGCAATTCACACTAACGGTTTAGCAAGTTATTTGGTATCAAACTTGTTCTTTTTTCCGCTTTTATGTGAATTGCGCTTTTGTAACCTTTGATTTTTTCAATTTTTCTGCTTTGCGTTTCGCTATGGTTAGGGGAGTTTCGCGCTTCTGCTAAAGGTCATAAATGACCTGCGACAAGGTGGTGCTGCCCCCTTGACCCCTGCCACCTTTGAAAAGGTGGACGAAACTTTTGGTTGGCTTCGCATTTTAACAACAAATTTTAGCTTTGCAATAATTCCGAATTCCGCATTCCAAATTAAACAATTACGCAATTACGATGCCCAACCTTGTTGTGCATTACGAATTACGCATTAAAAAACGCCGCACGGCACTTATCAAAGCACCATGCGGCAGTTTAAAAAATTCTTGAACTTAAGCCTTTGTTGCGTTGAGCTTCTTAGCAAGCTGGGACTTCTTTCTTGCTGCACAGTTCTTGTGCATAAGTCCCTTTGCGCAAGCCTGATCTACTGCTTTGATAGCAGCTCTTACAACTGCTTCGGACTCGGGTGCCTTTGCAGCTGTTGCGGCGTCAGCCTTCTTAAGTGTTGTCTTAAGTGCGGACTTTACAGCCTTGTTTCTCATTGTTTTGGTTTCGATAACCTTTACTCTCTTCTTTGCGGATTTAATATTTGGCATTTTGTTTTCCTCCAAAATCTCTGATAATTTAAAATTTTCTGCAAATAATATTGACAGCTTGCATACTGTTTAATCAGAACAAGCGGTGACACGGTTCGCTTTTGTTCTACTTAAGGGTGTAATGACTCACCCTTTTACGATCAAAAAGATAAAGATGCGATATAGCAGTACGGCTGCCCTTATCGAATACATATCTGCACAAGCTTAAATATTATTCTATCATTTATTATTTGTTTTTTCAATAGGCAATATAAAAAAACTTGTAGAAATATATCGGCTTTGTTTATGCAGATTGCTTAAACTAAGGTAAAAGGGGATATGATTTATGTCAGCACGAACCGATCTGGCGGTGGAAATGATAGACGAGGATGCGAAATCGCTGCCGAGGGGAATTGACAGGCGCTTACGGAAAAGCTCCGCCTGCAGCATCACCGAGATCGAAGTTACCTCCGAGCTTGCAGGACTCAAAATCGGCAAATCAAAGGGGCGCTACATCACTATCGAAACGGACAGGCTCTCCTCTGCGCCTGCGGATTTTGAGGAGCAGGCACAGAACGTTGCAGACGAGATAACTGCGCTTTTGAAACGTCACGGCTGCGGCATTGAGAACGGTATTGTTGTCGGTCTTGGCAACTCGGATATTACGCCGGACGCACTCGGGCCTATGGCGGTATCAAAGATAATCGCGACACGACATCTTAAAGGTGTGCTGCCGAAAGACCATGAGCTTTCCTCGCTCGGAGTGGTTTCCGCGATCGCGCCGGGCGTTCTCGGTCAGACCGGCATCGAAGCGGCGGAGATCGTTGATTCGGTATGCTCCGAAATAAAGCCGAAGTTCGTCATTGCCATTGATGCTCTTGCCTGCTCGGATGTTTCGCGGCTCGGAACGACTATCCAGATAACCGACACGGGCATTTCTCCCGGCTCGGGCGTTCAGAACCGCCGCAAGGAGCTTACCGAAACAACGCTTGCCGTTCCCGTCATTGCTATCGGCGTTCCGACTGTTGTTGATATGCATACGATAGTGGAAAACATTACGGGCAGTCCTCCCGACAAGCATCTGCCGAATATGATGGTCACTCCGCGTGATGTTGACAAGCTTATCGAACGTGCGGCAAGGCTTATCGCTTGTGCTGTGAACCGTGCGCTGCATCCGCAGTTAAGCTTTGCGGATATTGCTGCGCTTTCATAGGAATTTTTCCGTAATTTTTTTCATATAATAGCATAAACGAAGATATTGGGGGTGGGTTGCCCGTCCCACAGAAAATCGGTAATGAAGAAATCGGGACGGGAAACCCGTCATCTACAATAATTTGTTCAAGGCAAAAACCTAATATACCGTGCGGAAAGGAATGATGAAAATGTCTGTATCAAGAAAATCGAAACTGCGCTTCGGAATGAATATTCTGGCGGCAGGAACGGCTTTGGCACTTGCGCCGCTTATGATACTGTCGCTTTGTTCCGCAGCGCCGAGTGCGGAAGAAGCTATTCTTGTTGCTGCGGCGGCTTCTGCACGGCTTTCGGCAGGAAACGTTTTTGAACCGTCCGAAAAAATTTCCGCCGACACTTCCTGCGAAACATCTTCGGAAGGCGCGGACAAGCCCGAGCTTCCTGCATATATAACGCTTGACGAGAGCGTGATGCTTTCAAGGGGCGAGCTTATCATACCCTCGGGCGAAAACGAGGATATCGTTGTTCCGAAGGAGCATGACGTCGGCGCAGAGCCTTATCCCGAAACGCTCGAAGCGCATGACGGAGTTATAAAAGCTATGACCTACGGCTTTTACAACGGCGACGGCTATGTGAACCTTGACGGCGGAGGTCAGGTGCGAAACTGTTCTGATGTACCGAATGAAACGCTGCTTGAAGAGAGCCGAAAAGCGTATGATTTCACGGTCGAAGCTGACGGTTCGCCGCAGGTGCTTATAATGCACACTCACGAAACCGAAAGCTATGAGCCGTACACCCGTGATTTTTACGACAGCTCGTTCACAAGCCGAACTACTGATGATGAAAAGAACATGGCGGCTGTCGGTGACGCAATAGCCGCCGAGCTTGAAAAAAACGGCATCGGCGTTATTCACGATGTCACAAAGCACGACTATCCCTCTTACAACGGTTCATACGACCGCAGCCGTGAAACGGTTCAAGCCATCCTTGAAGAAAATCCGACAGTAAAAGCGGTGCTTGATATCCACCGTGACGCAATCGAACGCGAGGACGGAACAAGGATAGCACCGACCGTAACGATAGACGGCAAAAACGCGGCGCAGGTCATGATCATAAGCTGCTGCGACGACGGCAGCGGCAGACTTCCCGATTATATGAGCAATTTTCGCTTCGCTTCGGCGCTCCAGCAGCAGCTTGAAACGGACTTCGGCGGCATAACGCGCCCGATACTGTTTGACGACAGGTTTTATAATCAGGATCTCACAAGCGGTTCGATACTTATTGAGGTCGGCGGCCATGCAAACAGCATTGACGAGGCGGTTTACAGCGGCGAGCTTATCGGGAAGAGCCTTTCAAACTTATTTTTACATAATAACAAAAGGTCGTGAAAATATGAAAATGCCGAAAATAAAAATAAGCAGGAGCTTCACAGTTTTTTACTGCATTCTCCTGCTTATAAGCTTTATCTGTGGATTGACGGCGGTCAACGTCAACTGCTATAACAGCATGAACGCCGAGCCGATGATACTTTTAGAAGTGAACGAGGACAGCGTTATCATCATGAACCGAAGCTTTAACCGTCTGTTTTGATGGGATTTTCGATAGAGGTTATGCTGTTTACGCCCTCGACCGTGATCTCGTAGGAATAGTTTCCGTCCTTGCCGGAATTCGCCTGACGGAAATAGACAAAGTTTCCCTCGCTGTCGAAAGCATAAGAGGTCGCAAAATCGGTGAGTTCGGTGTTCATTTTCTTGTTCATGCTCTCGGTATCGTATTTGTAGATATAAAGCGTGTTGCCCTCACCGTCAGTCGTTTCCTCGGCTGACGCAACATAAGAATTAATATAGAAGAAAAGCTGGCCCGTTGAATACGGGTGCGGCTTTTTTCTTGTGTAGGCAACATAGTTTTCATCGCTTGACGGAACAGCCGTGCCAACGCCGTTTCGCTCGCGAAAAAGCTCTCTGCCGTTGCTGTATTCGGCGTAATATCCGTTTGTATCAAAACCCTCGCAGTAATATATCTGCGTGTCATCTGTATCATACATAAAGGTAAAGGTCTGTTCGATCTCTCCGTCAGCATTGTTGCGGATAACATAGCATCCGCTGTCGTAGCTTTCCGCAGCCGCACGAAGCGCCTCTATCTTGTCCATTCCGACAAGCTCCTGCTTTGAGCCGCAGGCGGTAAGAGCGATTACCGTTACAAGCACGGAAAGCATCAGGATAAGTTTTTTCATAAGTTTCCTCTTAAGACTTTGTCATAGTCATAACGACCGAAACGACAATATAAATAAATGATGTTGCGGATAAAAATCTGCCGATTTTCTTGTGCTTTTCCTCAAATTCGTCAAAATATTCGGCATATTTCTCCGAAGAGATCTGCTCATCGTCCGATGTTATGACAGCCGAGATGAACAGAGCCATAATATAGCCGATAACAAGAGGTACAAGCGTCAGCAGCGGATTTACCGTATGCGGAAAGACGAATATCCTAAGCAGTATGCAAACCGCCGTGAGGATATTTCCCGTAATACGGACTTTTAATCCCGTATCAAATCTGTCAAAAAGTGTTTCTTTGTCCATTTTCCCATTTCCCTAAATGTCTGATATATTTATACAAGCGAATTCACGCAATTTTTCCGAAAGCGTGGAAAACGCCTTTCCCATCGGGCGGATATGTAATCCGCCCCAACAAATTTCACAGCAAATTGCGAAACAAAAATAATTCCGAATTCCTAATTCAACAATTACGCATTAGTAAGCTTTTCCCCACATAACCATCTTCTTAGCAGGCTTGCCGCAGCATACGCACTTGTCGGAAAGGTTGTCCTGCTCGAAAGGAATACATCTCGAACCAACGCCGGTAACTTCCTTTACCTTGTCCTCGCAGGCTTCCTCGCCGCACCACATTGCCTTTACAAAGCCGTCGCCGTTCTTTGCAAGAGCCTCGGTTATCTCGTCCATTGTCGTGCAGGAGTAGGTGTGCTTTTCGCGGTTTTCAAGAGCCTTTGCAAACATACCCTCGGGGATATCCTTTTCAAGCATTCCGACAACGGTTTCTGTCAAGCTTTCAAGAGCAACGTCCTTCTTTTCGCCGCTGTAACGTGTGCAGACAACGCACTTGTCAGCTTCGATATCCTTAGGGCCAAGCTCTATTCTTACGGGAACGCCCTTCATTTCGTATTCTGCAAACTTCCAGCCGGGTGAGTTCTCGCTGTCGTCCACCTTTACTCTTACGCCTGCGGCTTTGAGCTTGTCTGCAAGCTCGTTAGCCTTGTCAAGTACGCCTTCCTTGAACTGCTGAATAGGAATGATAACAGCCTGAATCGGAGCAACTGCAGGAGGAAGAACAAGTCCGCTGTTGTCACCGTGGGTCATGATAACCGCGCCGATAAGACGGGTCGTAACGCCCCACGAGGTCTGGTGAGGATATACCTTTTTGTTTTCCTTGTCGGTGTACATAATGTCGAAAGCCTTTGCAAAGCCGTCGCCAAAGTAGTGGGAAGTACCTGCCTGGAGTGCCTTTCCGTCATGCATAAGCGCTTCGATAGCATAAGTAGCTTCTGCGCCTGCGAACTTGTCGCTGTCAGTCTTTCTGCCCTTTACGACAGGCATTGCAAGCGACTTTTCGCAGAAATCGGCGTAAACGTTCAGCATACGCTCTGTTTCTTCGATAGCCTCCTCAGCCGTTGCGTGTATAGTGTGACCCTCTTGCCAAAGGAACTCTCTTGAACGCAGGAACGGACGGGTGGTTTTCTCCCAACGGACAACGGATACCCACTGGTTGTAAAGCTTCGGCAGGTCGCGGTAGGAGTGAACGATGTTTGAATAATGCTCGCAGAAAAGCGTTTCCGAGGTAGGACGAACGCAAAGTCTGTCTTCAAGCTTTTCATTTCCGCCCATTGTTACCCAAGCAACCTCGGGAGCGAAGCCTTCAACGTGATCCTTTTCCTTTTGGAGAAGGCTCTCGGGGATAAACATAGGCATACAAACATTTTCGTGTCCCGTTGCCTTGAACATACCGTCAAGTATTCTCTGGATATTTTCCCAGATAGCATAGCCGTAAGGACGTATTACCATACAGCCCTTTACCGATGTATACTCAACAAGCTCTGCTTTCTTGCAGATATCGGTGTACCATTGTGCGAAATCCTCGTCCATTGAGGTGATCTGTTCAACAAGCTTTTTTTCCTTTGCCATAAAAATCATTCCTTTTCATTATTATTTGTATCATTATTGTCGGGAGTTCCGTCTGATTCTTCGGGATTTCCCTCATAAATATCCTTAACCGTGTATTTTTCGCCGTTTTCAAGCGTTACTGAGCTTTCGCCCCTGTCAATTTTTGTTTTTCCGAAGAGTTTGTCGGTGAGCTTTGCAAGCTTCGGAGTAGCGACCGCGATAAGCCAAATTATAAGCAGTATCGCGACCATTCCCAGCGCAAGCCTAAGCATTAAATTAAAGGTATCGGGGTTAAATGACATTGTAACTATCCTTTCAATATCAGCAAGCCGCTCTTTGGCATATAATAGTAAGGGGCAATTTCATTTCCCCCGATTTTTTCCTCTTATGTTGATTATTTTTGCTTTTTCGGGCAAAACTATTCCTTGAAAGCAGGGAACAGCTGATATTGCAGTTCCGAAATCGTCCCAAAATCTAAAAATAGGAGTTGTATAAAAGTGACAGTCAGAAGGGGAGAAATTTATTACGCTGATTTAAGTCCGGTCGTAGGCTCGGAGCAGGGCGGAGTTCGTCCCGTACTTATCGTTCAGAACGACATCGGCAACAGCCACAGTCCGACCGTTATCGCAGCCGCTATCACAAGCCGTCAGGACAAATCAAAGCTGCCGACCCATATCGGGATAGACGCCGCGACCTGCGGACTTTCCAAAGACAGCGTTGTGCTGCTTGAACAGATACGAACTATCGACAAGAAGCGTCTAAAGGAGAGAATGGGCGAGCTTGATTCGCCGTCAATGGCAAAGATAAACAACGCCCTCTCCATAAGCTTCGGACTTAACTCATAAACTTTTTTCTATCCGCAGATAAAAATTGTTTTTATCTGCGGATTTTTTATACCTTGATAAAGTGGTACTTCACAGACTTGAAATCGCCGTCAACGGGAACTATGATACCTGCGTTCATAAGAGCCGAACCGCTGTGAACTTCGCCGGTCTGCTCGTTTTTGTAACGTGCATTTTCATCAAGTCCTTTAAGCTTTACTCTGCGCGCAGGGAAGTTCGGTCTGCCGAGTACCTGAACGAACGTGAATATCGCTTCGGACTTGTCCTTTTCTACGAATATCCAAGCGTCCCATGTCGTATCGTTAAACATATTTCCGATGCGGTACTGGTCGCCCGTGCGGATAATATGGTTATATTTGTTGAATTCTGCGATCTGACTTGGGATAGCGTCCCTGTCCTCCTGCGGAATTCGGGTAACGTCAAGCTCGTAGCCGAACGTTCCGACCATTGCAACGTCGCCTCTTGTCGCAAACGGAGTCGTTCTGCCGACCGTGTGGTTAGGGCAGTCGGAAACGTGTGCGCCCATTGCGGAAACGGGGTAGCAAAGCGAAGTGCCGTGCTGTATCTTCAAGCGTTCGATTGCGTCCGTATCGTCCGAACACCATATCTGCGGCGAGAAGTAGAGCATTCCCGGGTCAAATCTTGCGCCGCCGCCCGAGCAGTTTTCAAGGAGAATGTGCGGATAATCGGTGGTAAGGCGGTTCATAACGTCATAAACGCCGAGAACGTATCTGTGCCAAAGCTCACGCTGGCGGTTTGCAGGAAGAGTTGTCGAGCCAACCTCGGTAAGCTGTCTGTTCATATCCCACTTTATGTATTCGATGTTTGCGCTGTCAAGCACCTTTTTCATAAGTCCGTAGATATAGTCGCGGACTTCCTTGTTCGAGTAGTCAAGAACATACTGTTCGCGCGACATCGACATCGGTCTGCCCTTTATCTGTATCGCCCAGTCGGGGTGAGCCTTGTAAAGCTCGCTGTCGGGGGATATCATCTCGGGTTCAAACCAAATGCCGAACTTCATTCCAAGCTTGTTTACCTCGTCAACAAGGTGTTTTAAACCACCGTTTATCTTCTTTTCATAAACGAACCAGTCACCGAGCGAGCTGTTGTCGGAATCACGGTGTCCGAACCAGCCGTCGTCCATAACGAGCATTTCAATGCCAAGCTTTGAAGCTTCCTTTGCAATGTCGATAAGCTTTTCTGTGTTGAAGTTGAAATAGGTAGCTTCCCAGTTGTTGATGAGTATTGGGCGGCGCTTGTCCTTGTATTCGCCGCGGATAAGATGCTGTCTGTAAAGGTCGTGGAAAGTTCTTGACATCTCACCGATACCGTTTGAGGAGTGTACCATTACAACTTCGGGAGCGGCGAATTTCTCGCCCTTTTCAAGCAGCCAGTTGAAATCGAAGTGATTTATGCCCATTACAAAGCGAGTGTGCTTGTGCTGTGTGACCTCTGCCTGTAAAAAGAAGTTTCCGCTGTAAACAAGGTTGAAGCCGAATGCTTCGCCGCTATCCTCGTCTGCATTTGGCGAAACAAGAGCGCAGAACGGGTTGTTCTGGTGCGAGGATTCGCAGATCGGAAGAGCACACGTCTGAACTCC
>CAMJES010000078.1 GCA_946404705.1 uncultured Ruminococcus sp.
CTTGTAACATTATCCATATTTTTCACCTTTTTTGGGGGGTATAGCTTAAAATTTGCAGTCTTAATTATAATCTAAATGAAAACGTTTTTCAATCGTTATATTGCATAAAGATAGAGCTGCCCGAAAAGCAAAAATTCAGCTTTAAATCAAGATATTTCCATTGTTTTAACATAGTTTTTCGTCAAAGGCAAAACTTCACAATTTTTTATAATTTTAAAAAAATTACATTTGTGCGAAAAGCTGAAAACGCCGTGTATTTCTTGACAAAATCGGGTTTTCGCCGTAAAATAAAGATGATCGAGTAGCGAAAGCGTAAATCCGGATTGGGTTTGCGCTTTCTTTTTTTATGGAAGGAAATGATGATAAAATGGACAAAAACACCGCCGCAATGAACAGAATGGGGACTGAACCGGTCAAAAAGGTCATGATATCAATGGGTATACCGATGATACTTTCGATGGTTCTTCAAGCCTGCTATAACATAGTTGACAGTATGTTTGCCGCTCGTATAGCCGACACAGCCGAGGTCGCTCACATGGGAGAAAAGGCTGTAAACGCGCTTACGCTTGCTTTTCCCGTACAGATGCTTATAGTAGCATTCGGAATAGGAACGGGAATTGGCGTGAACGCATTTTTGGCTAAGTGCCTCGGGCAGCGTGATGCCGAAAAAACCGCAAAAGCGGCAGGAAACGGCATCATGCTCGGGATAATTATATACCTTTGTTTCCTTTTATTTGGGATATTCGGCGTAAAGGCTTACATAAAAAGTCAGACGAGCGACCCCGTTATAACCGAAATGGGAATTTCATATCTTTCGATATGCTGCACCGCTTCATTCGGCATAGCGATGTTTTCGATATATGAAAAGCTGCTGCAGTCAACGGGAAAATCGCTTTATTCCACCATTGCGCAGGTAATGGGTGCTGCGGTGAATATAATTCTCGACCCTATTATGATATTCGGATATTTAGGCTGTCCACAGTTCGGGATAAAGGGCGCTGCTTATGCCACGATCATCGGACAGATAGTTTCAATGCTCGCTGCAATGTTCTTCCATTACATAAAAAACACCGAGGTAAAGTCGGGATTTCGTTATCTGAAGCTTGAAGGCAGGATAGTCAAGGAGATATATGCTGTCGGATTTCCTGCAATAATAATGCAGGCGCTGATGTCGCTTATGACCTACGGAGTAAACATCATCTTCGTTACGGTTTCCGAAGCGGCTGTTACGGCTTACGGCATTTTCTACAAAATTCAGCAGTTCATCTTTTTCGCGGCGTTCGGACTTCGTGACGCTATCACGCCGATCGTAGCATTTAACCGCGGCATGGGCGACAAAACCAGAGTTAAGCAGGGAATTTTCTACGGTATATTCTACACGGAGGTCATAATGCTCGCCGGAATTATTGCCTTGGAAATATTTGCTGCTGCGCTTATCGGACTGTTTGATATGTCACCAGATACGGAAAAGCTGTGTATCCTTGCGACAAGGATAATTGCTTCGGGATTTCTTTTCGCAGGCGCAAACATAGCTATACAAGGCGTTTTTCAGGCGCTCGGCTGCGGAATGCACTCGCTTGTTATCTCGCTTTTAAGACTTTGCGTAGTTGTTCTTCCGCTGGCGTGGCTGTTTTCAAAGGCTTCAAACGCTGACCTGCTTATATGGTGGGCATTCCCTGCTGCAGAGCTTGCTGCGGCAATTGCGGCTGTGCTGATGCTTATAAAGGTAAACAAACAGATAATTGAGAAAACATAACAGCATTTCGCAAAGCGGCGGAGATTTTTCAATTCCCTTGACAAAAGCATGGAATACTTGCTAAAATGATAGTCAACAGTAACATACAAAAAAGGGATGAACAAAAATGAAGAAAAAAATCATACCGCTTATTATTTCCACATTTTTTGCAATGACTGCCTGCAGTTCGACCGAAGCTGCCGTTGAAAGCACATCGGAAACATCGCAGACGCAGACGGAAGCTGAAAGCGTTGTTGCCGTAACTGCGCTTTCTTATGAAATTGATCCGGAAAAGCCGCTTGTAGCGCTCACATTCGATGACGGCCCGAACAACACAACTACTGTTCAGGTGCTTGATATTCTCGAAAAATACCAAGTTCCTGCATCGTTTTTCTTGGTCGGAAACAATATAAACGCTGCTTCGGAAGATGTCGTAAAACGCGCGTACGATATGGGCTGCGAGATAGACAATCACTCAAAGACACATTCCTATATGAATCAAATGACTGCAGAAGAAATTGCCGAGGAAGTAAGCTATGTTTCCGACAAGGTAAAGGAAATAACGGGCGAACCGACAAAGTTCTTCCGTCCGCCGTATATTGCTGTAAGCAATGAAATGTACGAAGCGATAGATATGCCCTTTATCTGCGGCGCAGGCTGCAACGACTGGGATTCGAAGGTGACTGTTCAGCAGCGTATCGACAACACGTTAAAGCAGGTTAAGGACGGAACGATAATCCTTCTTCACGATGCTGCGGGAAATTCGCAGACCGTTGAAGCGCTTGACACGATAATCCCTTCACTTTTGGACGAAGGATACCAGTTTGTCACCGTTTCCGAGATGTTTGAAACAAAGGGTATAGAGATAAGCGCGAATGACGCGAATTTATACACCGTTGTTCAGAAATTATCATAAGCTATTACATTTGCCTCAGACGCTCTCTGCGGCTTTTTCTTTATATATTTGTAATAATATGTCTAAGCAATTGACAAAAACAAGAAAAAGTGATATAATTACATATAAATATGCACAATACGTCCTTTCACAAATCTAAAGGAGTAAAATATACATGGAACTTAGCAATAACTTTAATAAACTCGGCGACCTTATCAACGAAGATACTGCTCCTTTTCTGCAGGAGATAGCCGAGCCTTATTTCAAGCTTATGAACCAGTACCGCTGCGCGATGCTGGAGATAAAAACAAAGCTGGAAGTCCTTAACATCGACCTTTCCATTGACGGCGAGCGCAATCCCTTCGAGTCGATACAATGCCGCATAAAGCGCCCCGAGAGCATTGTTGAAAAGCTTCACCGCAGCGGTCACGAAGTTACTATCGAAAACATTGAAAAATACATCCGTGACGTTGCAGGCATCCGCGTTATATGCTCGTTCCCCGATGATATCTATATGCTCGCGGACAAGCTCGGTGGGCAGGACGATGTTATCGTTGTTGACCGCAAGGATTACATAGCAAACCCGAAGGAAAGCGGCTACCGCAGCCTTCATCTTATACTTGACATACCGATCTTTCTTTTCAACGAAACCAAGCATATGCTCGTTGAGGTACAGTTCCGCACTATTGCGATGGACTTCTGGGCAAGCCTTGAACACAAGGTAAAATACAAGAAAAACCTCGGCGTCAACGCTGACGAGATATCGCGCGAGCTGCGTGAATGCGCTGAGGATATCAGCCGTCTTGACGCTCGTATGCAGAGCATAAAGAACAAAGCGTTTGTTACCGAATTGTAAACTTTAGCGAAAAATAATTGTCTTAACTCTCCGTAAATACTATAATATAATCAGTATATTATGGATATGTTCAGATCATATGGGATTGGTGATGAATTTGAAGAAACTGTCAAAGGTCATAGCTGCAGCAACTGCGATGGCGCTTATACCGCTTTCTTTCTGCGGCTGCACAAAGAAGCTTCCGGATATTAAGCTTTCTGTTTGGACACCGATCGAAAACCGTGAAGTATTTGAAGCGGTTGCTCAGAAATTCTCGGAAAAATACGCTGATGAAGCAAATTTCATTATTACTATAAGCGAAGAAAAAGAGGTATCCTGCAAGGAAACTGTTATGTCTTCGCCCGAAAATGCGGCGGATCTGTTCATTTTTGCCGATGACCAGTTAGACGATCTGCTCGGCTGCGGCGCTCTTTATGATGTTTCCGCCGACGCTGACTATATCAACGGCTACTGCGGCGGTGCCGAATCGGGAGCTGCTCTTTCCGCTGCGCGAAACGGTACATATTACGCTTATCCGTTCACCGCAGGAAACGGTTATTTCCTATATTACAACAGCTTCTATTTCTCCGACCGCGATGTTGCCGATCTGGACTCGATACTTGATATATGCGAGAAAAACGGCAAGCATTTTGCTATGGATTTCGGAAGCGGTTGGTATATTTATTCATTCTTCAAAGGCGCAGGACTTAATGTCGGACTTAATCCCGACGGAGTAACCAACTACTGCGACTGGAATTCGACGGACGCACCCGTTAAAGGCATTGACGTTGCCGAGGCAATGCTGAAAATAGCTTGTCATCCGGGATTTTCAAGTCTTGACAGCGATAATTTTGTTGAGGCAGCAAAAAGCGGTGACGCTATTGCCGGAGTGAGCGGTGCATGGAACGCCGAAAAGATCGCCGATGCTTACGGCGACGGATACGCTGCGGTCAAGCTTCCGACTTACACAGCCGCAGGTCAAAAGCTTCAGATGGCAAGCTTTGCAGGCTACAAGCTTATAGGTATAAGCGCTTATTCCGAGAACGTGGAGTGGGCAATGAAGCTTGCGAACGAGCTTACAAATGAAGAAAATCAGCTTGAACTTTTCAGAGTAAGGGGCGAATGTCCGGCAAACGTTAAAGCAGCCGAATCCGATATCGTTATGTCTTCTCCTGCTGTAAAGGCGTTCAGCGAGCAGTCAAAATATGCTTACACTCAGCTTGTTGCCGACCAGTATTGGAATCCGACATACATATTCGGAACGACAATTGCAGGTCAAAATGCTGATAACAGAGATCTGCAGGAGCTTCTTGACACTATGACCGAGCAGATCACAGCGGCTCCTAAAACAGAATAAAACAGACAAATTATTTCAGGCAGGAGGTGGGTATTATGTTTTTTCACAGCAAGAGAACTGCATTCAAGATCTTTATCCTTGTGCTGATAACCGGTATCATCGGTATTTCCGGTGTTGGCATCATGCAACACCGTATCTCAAAAATGACCTCAAGCTATGAGGAAATGCGCTATGACTATGTTGACAACTGCTTAAAGATAGATATGGTGAACAGCCGTCTGCTTTCCTACCGCTGCACCCTGCTTGAAATGATAACTTCAAGCGATGACAGCTCTGCCCACCTGATAAAAGCCCGTGAACTGGAAACGCAGAAAAAAGAAGTCCAAAGCCTTATGTCCGAGCTTTCCGAAAAAATGGACAGCGGCGTTCGCGAACAACTTTATCACAAGCTTTACTCCAATGTTCATTCTTATTTTAACACAGCTGAGGTCGCTCACCAGATTTTTGACGAAGGCAACATCAATACCGCTTTGTACTATATCAACACCGATCTTAAGACTAACGTTCTCTCGATCGATCAGAGTATGCAGGATATGAAAACTCTCACCGAAAACGAAATGGACGCCGCTCACGAAGAAATGCTGAAACTCGTTGAACAGTCCAATAAGGTAAGAAATATCTGTATTCTGATAATCTCAATTGCAGTTATAATCTGCATTTACAGCTGCGTTACGCTTGCTTCCCAGCTTGAAAAATACAAGGACAAGCTTGAAAAAGAACTTGAAGCCAAAAACCACGAGCTTATCGAACACAACGAGCGCATCATAAAAATCCAAGATAACACCATAAGCGGACTTGCAAACCTTATCGAAAGCCGTGACGGCGAAACCGGCGGTCATATTATCCGCACAAGCAAATACGTTGAAATGCTTGCTCGCGAAGCAAGGGCGGAGGGCTATTTCACGGATACTCTCACCAATGAATACATAGAGCTTCTTGTCCGCGCCGCTCCGATGCACGATATCGGCAAGATAAGCATTTCCGACCTTATCCTTAAAAAGCAGGGCAAGCTGACCGTTGAAGAATTCGACATAATGAAAGACCATGCTGCCGAGGGCGGAAAGATCATACGCAATGTCATGAGCGATATCGAAAACAAGGATTATATTGATATGGCTGCGCAGGTCGCCGAGGGGCATCACGAAAAGTGGAACGGCGGCGGTTATCCCAAGGGAATATCGGGCGAAGAGATACCTCTTTGCGCAAGGATAATGGCTCTTGCCGATGTTTTTGACGCACTCGTTTCGAAGCGCTGCTACAAGGAAGCTTTTTCGTTCGACAAGGCTTTCAAAATAATCGCCGAATCGTCGGGAACGCATTTTGACCCGACGCTTGCGGAGATTTTCCTAAAAATTCGTCCCGAGATCGAAGCTGCTGCGACCCAACTTGCCGATGAAGTAAAATAGCCGTCCACAAATGGGCGGCTTTTCTTTTCCTTTCCTCAACAAAACCTCAACAAATCTCCGTCTTTATCCCATACGAAATTGAACAAAATGAGATATTGCGAGGTTAAAATGGTTATAATATAAAAGGAAAGGAATGGTTATTTTCATGATAAGTTACAGCATTTATCAACTTGGAATAATGGCTGCGATAATTTCATTTCTGGGATTTCTGCTTGAAAATGTATGGCTTGCGTTCACAAAGGGCTATATTGACAACCGTAATATGACAATGCCGTTTCTTTTCGGCTACGGAATGGCGGTCATCTCTATATATGCGGTTTTCGGAACGCCTCAAAATATGGTTCTTGCAGGAAAACTCCCCGTAAAAGAACACAGCGAGCTTATATACTTCATTGCGGTATTCTTTGCGGTAAGCATCGGCGAGATCGTTCTCGGATACGCGGTTGAAAAGCTTTGCGGCTTTGAATACTGGAACTATTCAAGGCTTCCGCTGCACGTTACAAAATACACAAGCGTTTTCACAAGTCTTGGTTTTGCGGCAATTATTTCACTTTTTATGCGCTATGCGTTCTGCCCGATAATGGATATCATAGGCTGGATCAACCCTGCGGTCGGCAAGGCTGCTGCGTTTCTGCTGACGGCGGTGATGTTCACAGATTTTGTCGTAAGCTTCTACCGTATGCACAAGAACCGTTCGCTCAACGAACGCTGGAGAATTTCGATATCCGATGACGACCACCGCATCGTTAAGACCACGATATGACATAATACATTTTTAACGGATGATTTTTGTAGGGGACGGGTTTCCCGTCCCGATTTCGGTAATTCAGACACGGATATTTCGTACAAAATCTTTTGTAGGAAATTCCATAATGACAGAATTGCCCGATTTGACAACAGTAAAATAAAATAGTATAATATGGGCAGTAAAGCTTTATTCGCTTTACTGCCCTAATTTGCGAAGGAGATTACTTTTATGTTTAAAATTCTTGTTGCCGAAGATGATACGGAACTGAGAAAGCTGTTCTGCACGGTTTTAAACAACAATTCATACAGCACCTTTGAAGCTTCCAACGGTGAAGAAGCGCTTGACATTATTGACAAGGAATATATCGACCTTATCATTTCCGATATTATGATGCCGAAAATGGACGGTTACGAGCTTACAAAGCAGCTGCGCGAATCGGGAATTGATATACCTATTCTTATGGTAACAGCCAAGGACGGCATTTTCTACAAGCGCGAAGGGTTCAGCTCGGGTACGGACGATTATATGGTAAAGCCTGTTGACGTAAACGAGCTTATATGGCGTGTTCAGGCTCTTTTGCGGCGTTCAAAGAGCATTCACGAGCGAAAGCTTACTATCGGAAGCACCACGCTTGAATGTGATTCCTACACGATAAGCTGCAATGGCGAAAGCACGGTTCTTCCGCCGAAGGAGTTCAATCTGCTGTACAAGCTTGCGTCTGCGCCGAACAGGACATTTACACGAATACAGATAATGGACGAGATATGGGGACTTGATTCGGAATCCACTCCGCACACGCTTGAAGTCCACATCGGACGTTTGAGAGAACATCTCAAAGACAATCCCGACATTGAGATTGTGACCGTCCGAAATCTCGGATACAAGGTAAAAACGAAATGAAAAAAAAGAAAAAAGAAAAGGTTTCCCTCCGTCTGACGATACTTTTCACGGTCATTGTCAGCCTTATAATGGCTGCGAGCATTCTCCTTGCAGGCATAATCATGATAATAATCAATTTTACGAATATTTTTGAGGACGGAAATATTCCGCTTTTTATTGCGATCTACATAGTAATTATTTGTATGTTTTTTGCAGGTATCGCCACTAAAATTATCAGCGACAAGATATTCGTGCCGATGATAAAGCTAAACGAATCAATGAAGCGTGTCGCAGGGGGAGATTTTACCGTTCGGATGAACGAAACGGGAATGTTCCGAGAAGTTCGTGAGATGATACACAACTTCAACATTATGACCAAGGAGCTTGGCAGCAACAAGATAATCCACACCGATTTCACACGAAACGTTTCGCACGAAATGAAAACTCCGCTTTCAACGATAGAAGGCTATGCAACGCTTTTGCAAGACCCGAACATCAGTTACGAAAACCGCGCCGAATACGCCGCAAAGATAATACAGAACACCAAGCGGCTTTCCGCGCTGACGGGAGATCGGAAGAGCGTCGTGTAGGGAAAGAGTGTAGATCTCGGTGG
>CAMJES010000079.1 GCA_946404705.1 uncultured Ruminococcus sp.
TAGCCGGTGACTGGAGTTCAGACGTGTGCTCTTCCGATCTTTTTACTGTATGCCATGCTGTCATCGGTTGCAGCAGGGTAATCTGTACGGCTTTCCGTAAAAGTCTGCTGCATGACCTCATCGTTTACCATAAAATAGTCATAGCAAGCGCCCAAATCATCCTGTGAGCAGTCGATATTATACCATTCGCCGCTGAGCTTGACCTTGTTCCATGTGTGCAGATTTCCGTCAGCGTCGGTGCCGGAAACGATTATTGAAGTCAGTCCTGCCTTTATGCTTATGAACTGGAATGCGTAAGCATACCCCTCCGAAACGCCTCTTCCGAGGATGAGTGGGCCGTAAACCGTGCGGACGAACGGCTTTGAATCGGTTTCGTCATACTCGGTGCTGTTCACGATATAGTCGTGTACAGCAAGGAATTTCGCGTAATCGTCTGCGTCCGGCGCAAATGTGGCGATGACCTTATCCGCCTCTTTTATGACCTGCTTGAGCGTACTGTCCGATACGCCTTTAGTGTATGCGTAAGTCAGCCTTGCGTAAGCGTTGTCGGTGCTGACGCCGTTGAACTCTATCGAAGCGTTGTCGAAAACGAGCGGATCCTGACTTTGCATTATATCTGCGATTCGGATAAGTGTTTTTTCGCTTATCCGTGAAGATATCTTGACCGAATTTTTGTGTGCGGCGATAGCTTTTCTGATATCAATATAGCATTTCTGCGCCTGATCGGAAAGCTCGCTGTACTGATACGGCAGCATTACCTCTGTGATAAACTTCTGCGATGGTGCATTTGATTCAAGCTTTACTGCATTATCGGAATAAGGCTCGGCGCAAACGCTGTTAACATCAAACGAAACTGCTCCGAACACAGCAAACGCCATTGCTGCCGAAACTATTGCAGATATTATTCTTTTCATTTTTCCACCGCCTTTTCTTCCGTTTTCTCGGGGATATCGATCTTTATCCCCATCTTTTTATATGTATCAAGATTTTTCTCGTCTATAAGCTCTGGCGCATTGAAATAATCGCTCAGCTTTGTATTCTTATATACAAGTACGACCGTGACCGTGCGGCGCTCCGCATCTGCGATATACCATGTTGCTTTTGTGTTTATATCCGCCTTTGAAGCTTTTTTCACACTTTGCAGAAGCGTTTTCATTCTTTTGCGGTCGTTATATTCAAGATGATTTACAAAATTCTTGAACGAACGGTTATCCTGCAGGCTGATAGTCGCTGTTTTTCCGCCGTTTTCCGCCTGCTCAGTGAGGAGAGTTTCAAGCAGTTTCAAAGCGGAGCTGTTATCTTTTGCAACAAGTCCGTGTTCGCTGAAATATTCCCTTGATCCCTCGGCAGGCAGATCCGTGCCTGTAATGCTTTTTAAAGTATGATCCTTTGCAATTTCCAAATCGGACAGCATAAAGTAGCTGTGGGTAACATTATCCTTGAAATTTGAAACGGGATCGTCCCATGTCACATCGACATTATACCATTTTCCGTCGCACAGAACCTTGTTCCAGCTGTGGCTTTCGCCCCTCGAAGTACCGTAAACGGTTATACATTGTATGCCCGACATTCTGCATACATACGCAAACGCCGCGCTGTAACCCTGACAAACGGCTCTGCCCTCGACAAGCGCGCCGTAGGCATAATGCGTATATCCGATATAAGACTCGGGGTCGTCAAGCGGAAAATACTCGGCATTTTCTGTGATAGTGTCGTGTATATACTCTATCCTGCTGTATTCATCCTTTATCTTCCGCGCTTTTTTGGCAATTTTCTCAGCCGCCTTCTGCATTTCCTTTACCATAAGGCTGTATGTGAATTGGTCGATATCATATGTCGGAGTAAAGGTCGTATGGCTTCCCGTTGTGGTTGCGGAAATGCCGCTGAGATTGAACGTCAGATCGTCGTTATAAAGTATCAGTTCGCATATTCTGTTATAGCTGTCCGCGTTTTTGATAACATAGGTATTTATCTTCTCTTCGTTATTCATAACGCCCTGCCGCAGACGGGCATATATATTTTTCTCCTCGGTAGTGAGCGAATCGTAAAAAAGCGGCAGTCCGTTTTTTGCGTCACTAAGCGTTGCGGCGGCCGAGGCATTGAAGCCAATGACTGTAAACGCTGTTCCCAGAGCCAAGAAAGCGCTGCACAGCCGCTTAAAAAAATCCCTCTTCTTCAAATTTTTCTCCTTTTTGTATCTGCACATCTTATCACATAAGAAAAGTGTTTCCCTGTGATTCTCTTTTTTATAATTTTAACACATATATCCACAAATTTCAATAGTTACCGCTATTTTGAAATCAAATTGTAAAGTTTTGAAAAAAACGGACTGCATTTTTGGATGAAATGCAGTCCGTTGCTGTCCTTCTTTTGTTTTTCTTTTTATTTATTCTTGTGTTTCGTATTCTTCTGCGGCTGTTTCAAGGTTTGCAAGATCGGTGGATTTCACGACCTTGAAATCATCGAGCTGAACCGAAACTATTTGTTTCTCGCTGAAAACATACAGCATATTTCCGTTGACCGAAGCGCGTTCAAAAACTCCGCTGTCATCAAGCTGAGCGTATTCGATCTTTCCCTTTAAGGCGAAGCCAGCGTTATCATCGTATGCGAAAACATAATAAAGATTGTTCACGCCGAATTCGGAATAGCTGTAAGCAGGGATCCCGATCAATCCGGAGTCGATGAGAACTGCGCGCCTATCTGTGAGCGCCTTTGAATGAACCTCTCCGATATCATCGGCAAAGTCTGTGCTGTGGAGCATAAGACCGCTGTCCGAATCATACATCGTAAGAGTAAGACCGTTTCCGTCGGATTTTTTGTCGATGCCGATCAGCTTGCCGTCCGAATATCCGTAAAGATAAGCGGAAGCTTCTGCGAGCGACTGCGACTGAACGGGCGGATCGTTTGCAAGGTCGATAACGAGTGCCGGCGTATCGGAACCGGTAAACAGGCTTGCAAAAGTATCTTCAAAGCGTACTGCGGAAACCTTCTGTCCCGGCAGGAGCGCGCCTGCGCTGTTTATGACCTTCAGACTGCTGTCAAGAACATATACCGAAGTTGATATTCCGTTTTCATCGGAGGTTTCCGTTGCGATACGGAAGTTTCCGTTGTATTCATTCATGCTGTACTTGCTTATGACCTTGCCTGCAACGGACGAGCTTGCCTTGTAGCTTATGCCCGTACCCTTAGAGAGGTCAAAGCTTGTGATAATGCTGTAATCTGTGCCGTCCTTGCTCTTTCCAACGCCGACAGTATAGAGCGTATCGGCGGAGCAGTAGACATTTTTGCTTGTTCCGAGGACAGCCTTGACTGTTACCTCGGGAGCAGCGGATCGATAACCGATTGCAGAAACGACCGTATAATCCGTGCTGTTTGCGTTTGCGGGAACCATAATATCCTCGGGAGCGACATACTGACGTTTTCCGTCGAGCGAATATGCCGGAACGAAACTGTCAAGGCTTGCGCTCTCGCCGAGCGGAGCTGTTCTGTAATCGGAATGATCCGAAACAAGGTAAAGAACTCCGTCAACTATCTTTGAGGATGTGTATTTTCCATTCTGTTTATAGGAAGTGGTAAGCTTGGGGTTTGATTTGTCTTCGAGATCGTAAATATCCACAGCGACGTTTGCGCGGTTTACGCTTTCGGTATGGGTGGAATCAGCGTCTGAGCCGCCTGTGGAGGAACTGTCGGACTCTGCTGCTGGAACAACAGTGTCCGTCAAAGATGAATCGGGCGATGCGGACGAACTGTCAACGATCTGTATCTCTTCGTTTTCTTTTGATACAAGGATAAGCTTATTGCCGTCTATATAAAGCTCGACCGGTGGGCTGAGCTTATTTTCGACAACGCTTATTATCTCCATTGTTTCGAGCGACACTATATAAAGCTTGCCGCCGCTTATACAGTAGAGATTTGTTCCGTCGGATTTAACGATATCGGCGTCATTTGCCATTCCTCTGGCAGAGCCTTGGAAATCGTATGCCGAAAGTTCGGAAAGCGTATCTTCCGGTTCGGGTTCTACTTCCGAAATAGCCGGAACGGTTCCGCTCGTTTGCGCAGGTTCGGTTTCTTTCTCTTTTTGTTCCGGATCTGCGGAAAAATAAATTCCCGTATAGATGCTGTAAAGGTCGTCGTAATTGTCCGGTGAGATCGCATTATATTCAATAGTATCATCGATCGTACCGATATCGCTTTCGTTATGGCTGTTATACGCAATAAGTCCGGTGCCGATAACAGCGCAGGCAGCAACGGAAGCCGCAGTCATCTTTATTATTCTGAGTCGCTGTGCATAGACTGAAGGAGCGGATTTTATATTTATGTTTTCCGTTTCCATTTTTGACTGTGTGGTTTTAGCCTTGAGCATAAGGGCAATGTTTTCGGGCGAGAGTTCATCGGGAACTTCAACCTCATCAATAAGTTCGTTTAATCTTTCTTCAAACGTCATAATTCCAACCTCCTTTCCATCAGCGTTCCGCCAGCAGTTGTTTGAGCTTTAATTTAGCGCGCGCCGCCTTTGAACGAACGGTATTTGCAGACATACCGAGCATTTTGGCGATCTCTTCGCTTTTATATCCCGAAACAACGCCGAGGGATAAAACAAGTCTGTCTTCCTCGTCCAGTTTGGCAAACTCTTCCATAACTTCCAATCCGTTGTAGTTGATCTCATCGGATTTCTCTTGTTCTACACTATCGAGAATATCAAGCTCGTTGCTGAAATTGTTTTTCTGTATATATTCCTTCTGCTTTTTCTTTATCTTTGCGGTAAGGATCTTAATTATCCAGCTTTTAAATGCTTTTTCATCTCTTAAATTTTTAATGGAAGAATATGCCTCCAGGACAGTGTCGCTAACCACATCGGAAGCGTCATGCTGATTATTGTTCAGGTTTATAAGAGCAATGCGGTATAGATCCTTGTAAACAAGAGCATAGAGCTTTGCGAATGAATCAGGGTCGCCGGCTCTTGCCATTTCCACGCATCGGTCAAAATCAAAATCGAGAGTGCCGGAGTTTTTCAAGCTGTTATCACCTCTTATCTGCCGAAAGGTCAGAATAATCAATGATAACATTATACCACAAAATCTTCACCTTTAAAAGACCTGTCATATAATAAGTGTCAAAAAAAGTTCGTTTTGTTGCAAAAAAAGCCCACTTTTGTATGTTTGCACAATAAATTTATTTTTTCTTGGCTCTATATATGTGCATTTCCTACACAAAAATAGATTTACAAAGTTTACAATTGGCAATATTTTGCCGTAAATTTACCAAAAGTAGATATAAAATTTATAAAAAAAGAAAAAAATTCCGTCCGAATATCAATAAATTTTTCGGATAAAATAAAATCACTGATGAAAAATCAGCAAAAAACGGGGTTTGCATTTTTATATAGTCATTTAAAAATTTGCATAAACAAAAACGGCACAAAAAAATCGGCGAAGAGAGCAGAGCTTCGGCGGAAAGGGGCAGAAATGAAAAGAACAGCTATAATCGCTGCAGCGGCACTTACGGCTGCGCTCGCACTCACAGGCTGCGGCAGAGCAAACAACAATACAAGCAACGGCGGCAACGGCAACGGCAGCACATCTTCGGCAACATCGAATTCTTCACAGGCGACCACAAGCAGCAGAGAAACGACAATGAACGGAAATAACAACAATGGCAATAATGGCACTAATGGCAACAACGGTGCAAACGACAATACTACCGGGGTAACGGGCGATGTTGACGGTGACGGATTTGTTGAGGACATTGTGACCGAAGCAGGCGACATTGTGAACGATGTTGTCACCGGAGCAGAAGATATTGTAAGAGATGTTTTCTAATTTTCAACAAGCAAAAGGGTCGTTTTCCCAACAAGAAAACGACCCTTTTTATACTTTATAATAGTATAAATGCCAACAAACTTTGATTAAGCAATAATTCCGCATTCCGAATTCCTAATTCCGAATTATTTTCAAAAACCCCTTTTAATTTATGGAAAACTGTGCTATAATAGATGTGTATATTGACAAATGGGAGTTCCCAAACGCAAGGAGGAGTTTTTTATGAAGCTTACGCAGTCAAAAACATTCTGGAGAGGTCTTTGGCTTGTAGCAGTTGCGCTCGGCGGAGTTGCTCTCGTCAAGGTCGCTTTTGAAATACTCAATCTTGGCGATAAAAAATATATTGATCTTTAAGGAGCTTTTCTGCAATGAATAAATACCAGAAGCTTCTGAACAACACTCTGATCTTCGCTATCGGAACGTTCGGTTCAAAGCTTTTAAGCTTTATTCTCGTCCGTCTGTACACAGGCTGTATGACGACCGAGCAATACAGCACAGCGGATCTGCTTTATCAGGCGTCAAACGTTATCTATCCGATAGTAACGCTCTCTATGGCGGACGCGCTCATCCGCTTTGGCATTGACAAGGCTTACGACAACAAGAAAATTTATACCGTTGCGCTCACGACCACGGCAGGAGGACTTGCTGTTCTGGCGCTTTTCACTCCGCTTATAAACAGCATAGGCGCGTTCAAGGGATACGGTCTGCTGCTGTTCGTTTACTGCTTTTTCTCCTCGTTCAAGCAGCTCGCGGCAAGCTTTATCAGGGCGCGCGGCCTTGTAAAGCTTTTTGCGATAGACGGAATTATGTCTACTCTTATAATAGTTATAAGCAATCTTATCCTGCTGCTGAAATTCGACCTCGGTGTTACGGGATATGTCTGCTCGATAATAATTTCCGATGCGCTTTCGCTTTTGGGACTTATCGTTATATCCGAGCTTTACAAATTCTTTGATATAAAAACGCTTGACAAGAAGCTTTTCAAGGAGCTTGTGAAATACTCGCTTCCGCTTGTTCCGACTTATATCCTGTGGTGGATAACCTCCGCTTCGGACAGATATTTCGTTATCGGAATGGTAAGCAGCCACGAAAACGGTATTTACAGCGCGGCGCACAAGATACCGACATTGCTGCTGCTTGTGACAACGCTTTTTTATCAGGCTTGGCAGATGTCGGCTATCGAAAACAAGGACGACAAGGATCTTGCAGGTTATTATAAGCAGGTTTACGGCGCATATTCCTCGCTGCTTTTCATTGCGGCGGCAGGTCTTATAATGATAGTAAAGCCGTTTACATATATCCTTGTTGACAACGACCCCGAAAAGAACTTCGTTTTCGGTTATCACTACACACCGATACTGATAATCGCAATGATATTCCAATGCCTTTGCCAGTTTTTGTCGAGCATTTACAACGTCCGCAAAAAGTCGGTCAACTCAATGGTGACGAGCATCGTTGCGGCGGTCGTTAATATTACGCTTGATATCCTGCTTATACCTCGCCTTGGCGTTTACGGAGCAGGACTTGCAACAATGACGGCATATTTCGCCTGCTTTATGGTGCGCGTTTTCGATACACGAAGCTATGTAAAGTTCCCGATAAGCTGGTTCAAGATGATAGTAAACATCATTGTTGTCGGCTATATGGCGATCGTTGCAATTACCGAGCCAAAAATGACCTATCTCCAGCTTATAGTTCTGTTTATAGCGGTTGCGGTGTTCAATTTTGACGCAATTTTAAGTACGCTTAAGAATTTTATTGTAACAAAAAGAAAAAAATCATCTAAATCTTGATTTTGGAGGATAAATTTATGGCAGCAGACAACATAAAGGTACAAAATCTGCACAAGGTCTACACACGCTATGTATGGCAGACGAATTCCGACGAGGATTTCACCGAGGATATGACCTTGTTCACGCTTACGGCGAAAAATACGACATATTCTTTCGCAGCGCTTGAAAGCGGACTTATCGCACACGTTTATTTCGGCAAAAAGGTCGAGGACGAAGACCTTTCCTACCTGCTCGCACTCGACAGAAACCCTTGGACGCTCAAAGTCAACGCTCGTGACGCAGGAACGGTCATGGATTCCACTCCGTTTGAATACCCCTGCCACGGCATCGGTGATTACAGAGAGCCTTGCCTTATGGTGATGGACAATGCAGGTATGTCCACCTGCGACCTTCGCTATGTTTCACACAAAGTTTACGGCGGAAAGCCGAAGATCGAAACAGCTGACGGCTTTATCCCTGCGACCTTTGCAGACGAAAACGAAGCTTCAACGCTTGAAATCAACTGCATTGACAGGACAAGCGGACTTGAAGCAACGCTTATTTATACAGCTTTTAAAGATCTTGACGTTATCACCCGAAGCGTTCGCCTTAAAAATAACGGCAGCGAAAGCATCAACATCAGAAGAGTGCTTTCCGCCTGCGTTGATTTTGAATCGTGCGATTATGACTTTATCACCCTCAACGGCTCATGGGCAAGAGAAAGAGCGATGGAACGCTCACATCTTCACCACGGCAACGCCCTGCTTGCCGTGGTGAAGAGGGTTATCGTTCGTCAGCCTCTGACAGCTCCAGATACAGTTGACAAGTTCGATGTTATCGTTACCGTTAAAGG